>JANXRI010000202.1 GCA_025353085.1 Betaproteobacteria bacterium | reverse complement strand
GATGCGCTTCATGTCGTCGAGGATGGTCGCGCTCGTTTTCAATTCGACGAAGAGCACGTCGGCGCCCGCTTTACGGAAAGTCTGTACGCGGTTGATCGCATCGTCGAGCCCATGGCCCGCTGCCGAATCGGTGCGCGCGATGATGATGAAATCCGGATCGCTGCGCGCGGCAACGGCGGCTTCAATTTTTTTGGCGGCTTCGGCGAGTTCGATCACCGGCCGCGAGCCGGGTAAATGCCCGCAGCGCTTCGGCGCAACCTGGTCTTCGATATGGATTGCCGCCACGCCTGCGGCTTCGTATTCACGCACCGTGTGGCGCACGTTGACTGCGTTGCCGTAGCCCGTGTCGGCATCGCAGATCAGCGGAATGTTCACGCACGCCGACGCGCGATGCGCGTGCTGGGTGAACAGCGTGAGATCGACCAGACCGACGTCCGGCTTGCCGAGCAAAGACGCCGATACGCCGTTGCCCGTCATGTAGACGGCTTCGAAGCCCGCCTGCTCAACGAGACGCGCGCCGAACGCGTCGTAGATGCCGGGCGCCACGAGCAAAGGGCCGCTCGCCAGGCGCGCGCGCAGGCGCTGACGCGGTGTTGCCGGTATTGCGCTCATCGTTTCGCTTTCATGTTTTTACTTTCATCGGTCCGCTTTCATCGTTCAATCCCGAGTTTCTTTTTCACAGCATTCAGTTCCTGCATGTCTTTTAAGAGCTGCGCCCGAAAATCATCGGGCCCCATGAAGCCATCGAGTTGAGTGACCTGCTCGAGATAAGCTTTCCAGTCGGGCGTCTGCTGCGCTTTCTGGATGGCGGCCACCAGTTTGTCGAGCACGGGTTTCGGCAAGCCGGCTTTGCCCATGATGCCGCGCCACTGATAGCGCACGACATTCCAGCCGCGCTCCTTGTAGGTCGGCACATCGGGAAAATCGGCGAGGCGTTTTTCCGACGATACGGCGAGCACGCGCACTTTGCCGGAAATGATGAAGGGCTTGACGTTGCCGGGGTTGGTCGCCGCAGCGTCGACGTGACCGCCAGCCACTGCCAGCAGCGCAGGACCGCCGCCCTTATAAGCGATCCAGTTCACCTTGATTTTCGCGACTTCCGAAAACACTTCCCATGCAACGCGGTGTGAGCCCATCTGGAACGGGCCGCCGACATTGACCTTGCCCGGATTCTGCCGCGCGTATTTGACGAATTCGTCGATCGTCCTGAACGGGATCGACGCCGGCACGATGAGCCCGTACGGATCGATCTGCGAGCGCGTGATCATCTGCAAATCGTCAGGCTTGAAGTTCGCATTCGGCTCGCCGAATAACGACGCGAGCGTCAGCGTGTTAGCAGCTATCAGATAGCCATCGGCCGGCGCTTTGATCAACTGGTTAACCATGATGATGCCGTCGGCGCCGGTGCGATTTTCGACGATCACGTTCTGCCCGAGCTCTTTGGTCAGCAGCTTGGCCATCATGCGCGCGAAAAGATCGACCGGCGAACCCGGTTCCGACCAGCACATCAACGTAATCGTTTTCGATGGATAGTCTTGCGCGGCCGCCACGTTCGGCAGCGTCAGCAGGAGCAATGCACAAGCAAGTGCGCGGAGTTTATGCATTCTCATATCAGGCCGCCGCTTTCACTTCGAAATAATAGCGGCCGATTTTGGCGTCATCGAGCACGACCCCGAGACCGGGGCCGGCCGGCAGTGCGATGCTGCCCGCGGTCAAGTCGAGCTTGTGGGTGACGATATCGTCCGACGTCTTCAGCGGGCCCACGCATTCCAGGCCGTCGATCACATTATTGGACGTCGCTGCGCACATGATTTCCGCCATCGTATTGATTCCCAGCCCGAAGCCGTGACCGAGCACGCAGCGAATGCCCGCCGCTTCGGCGGTCGCAATCATGCGCCGCGTATTGAGGAAGCCGCCCTGCTTCATCACCTTCACCTTGACGATGTCGGCGGCCTCATTCCGAATGATGTTTATGAGGCTCGCATGATCGAGCACCGATTCATCCGCCATGATCGGGATGCCGCCTGCTTCGCGGCGAACGCGCGCCATGCCTTTAATGTCGTCCCAGGGCACCGGCTGCTCGAACAACTGCAACTTGTACGGCAGCATCATGTGCGCGAGCTTGATTGAAGTGTCTGCGTCGTAACCTGCGTTCGCGTCGATGCGCAGGTTAAAGTCAGGGCCGACCGCCTCGCGAATCGCTTTGACGCGATCGCGGTCGGCCTCTATATTGCCGCCGACTTTTATCTTCGCCGATTTGAAACCGCGCTTCTGCCACGACACGGTTTCGGCGGCAGCCTCGTCCGGCGGCAGAATGCCGATCCACGCGTTGAACATCAGACGGTCTTTCACCGCGCCACCGAGGTAGGTGTACACCGGCACGCCGCACACGCGCGCGGTGAGATCGACGCAGGCCATTTCGATTGCGGCCTTGGCATCGTAATAGCCTTCGACCGCCGGCTCCAGTTTTTGCAGAATTCGATGCACATTGGTCGGGTCCATCCCAACGACCAACGGCGCAAGCCTGGTCCGCAACACGTTAAGACTGTCTTCGATCGTTTCCTTCGAATAGCCGGGCGACGGATCGATGTTGCCGAGCCCCACCGCACCGCCCGTCGCGGTGATGCGCACGACCGCGCTTCTCTGGATCGACTTGCTTTTGTAAGCATTTTTGTATTCGCCGATCAGCGGAATTGCCACGCCAAATACTTCGACACGTTCGATTTTCATGATGCCAGGCTCCAGTCAGGATGTTTCTGCAGGAAAGCGATGAGGCCGCCTTCGGCGAGAATGCGTTGCACCGCCGGCGGCAACACCGCGACGGCACGTTTAATGTTTCGCGACGCCACGGCCACTTTGCCGAGCGTCAGATCGACTTCGATTCCGTCGCCGTCAGCGATGCCGTCAATAGCGCATTCAATGACCGGCAGCCCGTTGTTGATCGCATTGCGAAAGAACTGGCGCCCGAACGCCGGCGCGACGATTCCCGCAACACCCATTAACTTCATGATGTGCACCGCCTGTTCGCGCGAAGAGTTGATGCCGAAATTTTTGCCGGCAACGATCACGTCGCCCGCCTTGAAACGCGCTGCGAAACCCGGCGCTACGTTGTCGAACGCGTGCTGCGCGATGTACGCGTTGTCCTTGCCGGGCAGATATTTGCTCGAGCAATTGAT
>JANXRI010000148.1 GCA_025353085.1 Betaproteobacteria bacterium | reverse complement strand
AAGGACCGGGATGGGGGCCAGGCGGTAGCGGCTCCCGCTCCATTCTTATTTTTTCCCCGGCCGTATCAGCAAGCCCCCGCCCGCAAGCATCACCGCATTGATCCAGAATAAAGGCGCGACGCCGACTGCTGCTGCGATCGCGCCGAAGATCACCGGGCCGACGAGCTTGGTGGCGTTGTCCGCTGCGAAGCGGACGCCGAGCGCCTCGCCCGAGCGCCCTTCCGGCGAGCGCGCATACATGATGATCAGCGAAATCGGCTGCGTCACGTTGAGCCCGAAACCGAATACGAACGCGATCACCGACAGCGCGAGCGCGGTCGTCACGAACGGCACCAGCACGAAACTGAGGCCGCTCAACACCAGCGCATGCGCGAGCACCCTCTCTTCGCTGAGCCACGCGATCCACGAGGGCAGAATGACGCGCGCCGCAAAACCGCCGACCGCGCACATCGCGATCACTACGCCGATCGCGGCGCCCGACAGGCCGTGCGCGGTGCCGTACACCGGAATATAAAACTGAAAAATATCGAGCCCGGATTGCGCGAGACTACTCGCGAAAAGCACCGGCCACACGCCGGGATTCATTAGCACGCTTTTTACATTCATGGGCGGCGCGGTGCTCGGCTGGGCGCGCGGCAGGATCCTGCCCCACAACATTAGCATCGCCGCTGGCACGACAAAACACAGCGCGCCGAAGAAAAACGCTGTCGCCGGACCGACACTGTCGAATGAAAACCCGGCGAGCAGCGGCCCGGCGGATGCGGCGGTCGAAATCGCCATCGCATAATTGCTGTAATTGCGCGCGCGATTGTCCGCGGTCGAGAACGCGCCGACCATGTTTTGCAGTGCGATGCTGTAGAACGTCGTCGCGATGCCGCTCAGCGCTGCCGCTGCGAACACCGCGGTGAGCGTGGACCAGAAACACGGCAGCAGCATGCCAATCGCGCTGCCGAGCGCGCCCAGCAGGAGCGGCGTGCGCGGCCCATAAGTGTCGACGATGCGGCCGGCCGGCCATGACAACAGCAACGGAAACAGCGCGAACGTGGCGGCCAGCGCGCCGATCGTGAACGGCTGTGCGTCGAGCTTGATTGCAAATAGCACAGCGAGCACGCGCGATGCGCGCACGCCGGTCATGTTGAAAAACGCCAGCGCAAAAGCCAGATTGATTTGCATCGGTCTTTACCGTAACCGCAAGCGCCGGGCGGCGCCCGATCTTCGCACTCTTAGTCCGCGTGGACTCCTGCGGTCTTTACGACGTCCGCCCACTTCCTCATTTCGGCCTTCACGAATTCCGTGAACTGCGCGGGCGTAGAGATCGTCGGCTCCATGCCGACGTTGAGCAGCTTGTCGCGCACGTCGGGTGCGGCCATGATGCGGACGAATTCCTGGTGGAGCTTGCCGACGATCGGGCGCGGTATTTTCTCCGGCGCGGCGAAGCCGTACCAGTTCGACGCCTGATAGCCGGGCACGCCGGACTCTGCGACTGTCGGCAATTCGGGCTCCACCGGCGAGCGGTGCGCGCCGGTCACCGCCAGCGCGCGCAGCTTGCCGGACCGGGTGAGCGGCAGCCCCGCCGCGATGGTGGGAACGCTGAGCTGCAGTTGACCCCCGATCACGTCGGTGAGCGCCGACGCCATGCCCTTATAGGGAATGTGCACCATATCGGTGTGGGTCATGACCTTCAGCAACTCGACGGCGAGATGGCTGGGTGCGCCGCTGCCCGCCGAGCCAAACGACACTCTCCCCGGCCGCGCGCGCGCGTAAGCGATCAGCTCAGATACCGAGCGCACCTGCAGCGAGGTCGTGACCACCACGATGCCGGGACCGTAAGTCACCGGCGTGATGAAAACAAAGTCGCGCACGAGGTCGTACGGCAACTTCGGATACAGGCTGGGCTGCACCGCATTGGTGGCCGACAACATGATCACCGTATATCCATCGGCATCCGCGCGCGCGGCGAGCTCGGTGCCGATGATCCCCGCCGCACCGCCGCGGTTGTCGACGACCACGCTCTGGCCCGTTGCCTCGCCAAGCTTGATACCGATCAACCGCGCCTGCATGTCGCTCGGACCGCCCGCTGGAAATGGCACTATGATCCGGATCGGTCGCTGCGGATACGACTGTCCTGCGCCGGTCGCAGCGGCCTGTGCCGCCGCAATGAATGAAATCGAGGCGAGCATCAGACCGCCAACAACAATGTACTTGCTCATGTCTAGTTTTCCCGGCAAACCGTGCCGTCATGTTGCGAGGCGAAGTGCAGCAGGTGATCGGCGCACGCCGCGGGGAACAGCAACTGCACTTTGTGAAAGTTGGTCGGCATGTGCAGCATGCGGAAGTTTTTGATCTTGTCGATGAGCACCTGCTCCTGGTCGGCGCTCGTAATCGGACCGGCGGTCGGATAAAGCCCGAGTACGGGCGCCTCGATGCGAGGCAGAAACGGCTCCGCGCTCGCGCCGTGCAACAGTTTCGCCATCGCCATCTGCACGTCGGCGCGATTGCGCGCAAACTCTTCTTCGTACCACGCGAGCAATCCCGGATCGGCGTCCGGCGGAAAGCGCGTCGTGCGGTTGGTCGCCGCGACCCATGCCTGCATGCCCATTTTCCGCTGCGCCTCCGCCTCGGACTCGTAACCCAGCGCGTAGGTCTTCTTCGTCGCGCTGCCGATGAAAACGGGGCTCGACACCAGCGTGAGCGTGCGCACGCGCGCGGGGTGCGTCGCGGCGAGCACCATCCCGAGTATGCCGCCCATCGACTCGCCGCAGAAATGCACCGCGTCCGCGCCGAGATGATCGATGATCGCCACGAGATCGGCGATGCACGCATCGAGCGTGAACCCGCGCTCGAGATCGAAATCCGCCGACGACTGCCCCAGCCCGCGTATATCGGGCCGCACCACCTTGAAAAAACGGGCGAGATACGGCACCCAGCTGTACCAGAACTTCCCCGAGCGGCCGAAGCCGTGCTGCAAAATCAGGTACGGCGCATTGCGCCACGGATCGGTGAAATCGTCGATCTCGAAATGGAGCGCCGGTTGGCCGGCCCGGGCGAGCAATGGCATCGTGAACGCCTACGCTTTGCGGTGCTTCAGGATAAATTCGCGTGCAGCCTGCGCGCAGACGTCAGGATCGGTAGCCGCAACGTGATAAGAATCACCCGGTATCACGCGCAATTCCGAATTGGGGATCAGCGTCTGCCACGCGCGCGTTGATTCGACCGAGCCGAGTGCGCTCGCTTCCGTCGTCATCACGAGCGTCGGGCATTGGATGCGCGGAAGGTCATCGGTGATGTCGGTATACGGGATCGTCTTGCCGAAGCCGATCATCGTGGACGCCGCAGTTTTGCCCATGAATTTGGTCCAGTATTCGATGCCTTCTTTCGGAAAATTGCTGCCGAGCCGCTTGCCCATATTCTTGCGTGCCCAACCTTCGACGCCAAGTGTTTCG
>JANXRI010000143.1 GCA_025353085.1 Betaproteobacteria bacterium | reverse complement strand
CGGTCGTCTCAATTACGCCTCATCGGGGCCGGGTACCGGCGGTCATCTCGCGGTAGAACTACTAAGCTGGATGGCCGGGATCAAGTTTACGCATGTGCCGTATAAAGGTGCAGCGCCTGCGCTGATCGACGTCATCGGCGGCCAATTGCAATTTATGTGCACGAGTCCGCTGCCGGCGATGCCGCACGTCAAGTCAGGAAAATTGCGCGCACTCGCAGTGACCGGCAGCGCGCGTGCGAATTTCGCACCGGAGATTCCGACGGTAGCCGAGGCGGGTTACAAGGGCTACGAGACAACATTGTGGTACGCGTTGCTGGCGCCTGCCGGCACCCCGCGGCCTATCCTCACGCGCCTGCATGATGTGACCGCCAAAGTCGTCAAGTCTCCCGCCATGACCGAACAATTGCTCGCGCAGGGCGCGGCACCGGTCGGCAACACGCCGCAGGAACTTGATGCTTACATCCGCTTGGAAGTCGACCGCTGGACCAAGCTCATCGAACGCGCAAATATCCGACCGGATTAATTGTATCAGCGATAAATTTAAGGAAAAACACATGACAGGCACAGTATTGCTCTACGACCCCACCGCGCCGCGCATGGAGAGCGCGGAGATTGCACAGCAAGTGCTGGTGGGCCTCGCCGGCAAGGTTGTCGGCTTCATCGATAATGCCAAGCCAAATTTCAACTATCTGGTCGACGATCTCGCTGAATTGCTGACGGCCCAATACGGCGTCAAGCGCGTCATCAAACGGCAAAAGCGCTCAGCGTCGGTACCGGCGCCGGATGAAGTAATCAACGAACTCTCGGAGCAATGCGACCTGGTAATCACCGGGTCGGGCGATTGAGGATCCTGCACGTCGTGGAGTATCCACGACAGTGTAGAGATCGTGAAACGCAAACGTGCCGCGCTGACGGTTTGTTCGACCGCGTTCATTACGCTGGGTCGCGCGCAGGCGAGGGCACTTGGCTATGCAAATCTGCCGATTGCCGTTATCCAGCACCCGTTCGGAATTCGATCGCGCGACGAAGTGCGCGCGATGGCGGAACAGTGCGTAATTGAAGTTGTAAAGTTGCTGAAAGAGGGGGCAAGCAAATGAGCGGCGAAACCTTGCAGCGTGCCGCGCTGGTCGAGTGTGCCGACGATTTCGATGCGATCAACAAACTCTATCGCGAACGGCGCTGGAGCGACGGCCTGCCGATCGTGCCGCCGACCGTCGACCGCGTCGAGCGTATGCTGCGTCACGCGCGCCGGCCGGCCGACCAGGTCGTAGCACGAATTGCACCCGGATTCGGCGCGGCGACTGTCGAGCGTATCGCGATCAACGCGGTGCTTGCCGGTTGCGACCCTGACTACATGCCGGCTTTAATCGCTGCGGTCGAAGCGGTTGCCGACCCGGCATTCAATCTGCAGGGAATTCAGGCGACGACTAATCCGGTTGCGGTATGGATCATCGTGAACGGGCCGCTGGCACGAGAGCTCGGCGTCAATGCGACCTTTAATTGCCTGGGCGAGGGCGCATGGGCGAATGCGACGCTCGGCCGCGCACTCAGACTGGTATTGCGGAATATCGGTGGCGCGCTGCCCGGCGAAATGGATCGCGCGACGCAGGGCCAGCCGGGCAAATATTCATTTTGCTGCGCTGAAAACGAGGCGGAAAGTCCTTGGGAATCTCTGCACGTCGAGCGCGGATTCTCATCCGATCAAAGCACGGTTACCGTGGTCGGTGCTGAAGGGACCATGAACATGAACACGCATGCGAAAGATGCGGTCGATCTTTTGCGTGTAATCGCCGAAACCATGGTGCATCCCGCGAGCAACGAATATTGTCATGGCGGCGAACCATGGATCATGATCGCGCCGGAACATGCGGAGATATTGCGGCGAGCAGGACTCAGCAAAGCGGACGTTAAGGCGCAATTGTGGGAGCTGACGAAGATGCCCGCGAGCCGCATGGCAGCCAAAGATCTTCTGCGGGTTAAAAGTTCGCGGACTGAAGAATTGGGCGAGATAGGGCACGATACCCTATTGACAATCTCGCACCAGCCGCAGGACATTTGCCTGATGGTCGCCGGCGGACCCGGCACTCATTCGGTCTATGTCCCGTGCTTTGGCAACTCGAAGGCGATTACGCGCGTCGTCGATACCGCCGGCTAGGACTTCGATCGTTTCAGGACGAGCGGAGCAGCGCCAAGGCTGCCACGTAATTGGAACCCGCGTCGATCGAATGCAATGTCCACTGTCTCGCATCGCCGTCCGGCAGCGACAGCAGTCGAGGCTGCCCATGCGGCGCAACGCTGACTTCGATCTGATTCAACGGCATGCGCAGGCCTTTTCCCGCAGCCTTGGCGACCGCTTCTTTGCATGTCCAGCGCGCAAGAAACGCTTGATTGCGCGTGGCGGGTGAAATTCGCTCGAACTCCGCATTTTCGCGGGCGGAAAAGAAACGTTGGGCTAGTGCATCATGATCGACTGTGCGCTCGAGGCTTTCAATGTCGACGCCAGGCACCTGAGTCGAGGAAATCGCCAGAATCGCAAGATCGCCCGTGTGCGCAAGATTGAAATGTACGGGCGCTGTGCGGTCTGCCAGCACGGGCTTCCCATGCGGTCCGGATTCAATTGAGATATGTTCCGGCGATTCGCCGAGCTGACGGGCGAGCACGACGCGCAACATCGCGCGGCCTGCGATATACCGATTGCGGTCACGCGCGAATTGAAAGCGGTCAGCGCGCAGTTGCTCGTCGCAGGACAGCAGCATCGAGCACTGCTGCAGGTGAACTGCGGTGGCTTCAAGTGCTATCAGCCAGACTTCCACCTCGGAATCGGCGCATGAAACGCGGCGCGCGAGGTGCAGCAATGCATGATCCGGCCTGCCGTGAGACTTGCCGGATGTCAGGCACTCCCTTACGCTAGCGCACATTTCCAAGAATAAATTCCAACCGCGCCGGAGCGCCGACGTAAATTAAAACATGCTATTGCTGAAACTGCTTTCCCGCCTGCCTTTGCGCATATTGTATGCGCTAACGGATGTCTTATATTTGTTGGTGTATCGCATCGGGCACTTTCGGCAGGCGCTTTCGCGCGCGAACCTGCAGCGTTCGTTTCCCTCCAAATCGGAATCTGATATCGACTCGATTGCCAGGCAGTCGTATCACAATGCGTTCGATATGATTGCCGAAGTCGTCAAGGGCGCCTCGATGGCGCCGGACGAAATCCGCAGGCGCATGCAGATCCGCAACCTCGATATTCTTGCGCCTTATCTTGCAAAGAATCAGCCCGTGGTGCTGCTAGCTTCGCATCATTGCAACTGGGAATGGCTATTGCTCGTGAGCTGCCTGGAGCTGAAAGTGAGCGTCGATGCGGTCTACAAACCTTTACGAGTCGCGACGATCGACCGTTTCATGTTTGAAACGCGCTCCCGTTTCGGCAGCAACCCGATTGCGGTCAAGGATTTCTTGCTCGAAGTGCTCAAGCGGCGGGGCAGCGCACGCATTTTCGCGCTGGTCGCGGATCAAACGCCGCCGCGGGAGGAAGAAAAACACTGGACACGATTTCTAAACCAGGACACCGCATTTTTCGTCGGTGCCGACAAAATCGCGCGAATCGTTCGCGCGCCGGTCTTCTTCGTCGGCATCGCGCGCACGCGGCGCGGCTACTATGAAGCGACGCTGCAATTGCTCGCCGAGCCGCCCTATAGCGGAGAAGGCACGGACATCATCGAACGTTACGTGCATGCTGCCGAGGCGCACATCACCGCACATCCGGCGGATTGGCTGTGGATGTACCGCAAATGGAAATACAAGAAACCCTTATATGCGTGAGCCGATTTCGCGGCAACCACCCCTACGCTTTTCAGGCTGCTGTGTCTTTTATGCGGCTTTCCAGATACTTCGCGAGTTCGGCGATGGTTGGGTAATCAAAAAAATCGGTGACTTCCAGCTTGCCCGGGTAAATGGCTTCAATGCGTTGGTATATTTGCGCCAGCGTCAGCGAACTGGTGCCCAGTTCGAAAATGTTGTCGTGCATGCCGACCGGCCGGTCGGTCAGAAAAGCATCGCAGATGTGCTTGAGATTGCGCTCGACTTCGCTGTGGGCTTCAGGCACTGCGTCCGCCAGGTTCACGGTTAGCTCGTGCAATTTGGCGAGGACCTCGTCGAATTCACGTTTTTCATAGGCGTCCGCCAGCAGGTAGCGTTGGATCTTACCGCTCGTCGTCTTCGGTATTTTGCCAATCGGAATAACGTGGCTGACGACGATGCCGATGTGTTCGTTCACCGCTTTGCGCACCGCTTTGACGGTGTTTAGAAAAGCGGACAGCTCGCGACGATAGAGTATGAAAGCCAGCACTTCATCGGTGGCCGCATGGTCGGGCCGGACACCGCATACGGCAACTCTGCCCAGTTCGATGCCGGCGTTTGTTTCAATGACGGCTTCGAGATCTTGCGGATAGTAATTCTGTCCGCTGACGAACAGAATGTCTTTGGCGCGACCGGTGATCGCGAGCCCGTTGGGAGACAGGAAACCCAAATCGCCGGTATCGAGCCAGCCGTCGGCACCGATCGCAGCCTGTGTTGAGGTGGGATCGCGGTAATAGCCGCGGGTGACGTTCTCCCCGCGGATCAGTACGTGCCCGACAGTATTGTGCGGCATGTCGGCGTTCGCATCGTCGGCGATACGCAATTCGCAATTCGCTACCGGTTGACCGAGCAGGATCAGCGTGATGGCGAGCGGATCACCCATCGCTGCAGATTCAACGGCTCTGCCTACCGTGAGCGTATCCCGTCGAAGGGTGAGCGTTGTGTAACCAGCCCCCTGTTCAGGAAATGTCGCAGCCAGACTCGCTTCAGCGAGCCCGTACACGGGGAACATGGTCGACCGCGCCAATCCGGCAGGCGCTAAAGCGGCGAGAAATTCCTCGCACAGCGCGACAGAGATCGGTTCGGCGCCATTGAATAGTATGCGTACGGGCCGCAAATCGAGATTGGCGGAAATTTCCGGCGTGAGCGTTTTGAGAAAGTGCCGGTAGCCGAAATTCGGCGAGCACAGGATGGTGGCTTTCCTATCGCTGGCAAGCGCTAGCCATAATTGCGGGCGCCGCACGAACACCGCGGTCGACACCAGATGGTGGGTGACATTCATGACGAACGGTGTCAAGTGAAAGCCGATTAATCCCATGTCGTGGGTCAAAGGCATCCAGCTTAAGCCGATATCCGATTGTGTAAGTCGGATGCCTTGCGCGATCGCCGCGATGTTGGTCAATAGATTGCGATGGCTGAGTGCAACGCCCTTGGGCTCGCTGGTCGAACCTGATGAGTACTGAACAAACGCAATGTCGTCAGGCACAGATGCATGCGGGCGACCCGGCTTTGAGATGTCGTCGATGCGATCGATAAAAACTGTTTTTGCCTGCAAGCGCGTGAGCACGGACTCATTCGGCGTATCGGCAGCGAAAGCAGCGAGACGAGCGTGGATTTTTCCATCGGTACACAGATGCGGTTGCTTGAGCTTGTCGAGTACCCGGAAAAACTTGAGCTTGTGCTCGTCGGTCGCGCCGGCAGCGAGCGGCACCGCGATCAGGTTGCCGAGTATGCAGGCCCAGAACGCATCGACGAATTGCGCGTTGCTATCGAGCAAAAGGATCATTTCATCGCCAGGCTTTGCGCCGCACGCCTGAAAATGCTGTAAGAGACCAAGGGCACGCGCGTAAAGGTGGCTGAAGGGCAACACCCGTTCGTTGTTTTCGCCTTCGAGGTAATGGATGGTGCGGGTGCTGGAGCGGCGCTCGATCAGCGCGTCATTCAAGGTTGCAAACGTCATCGTGAGCGTTTTTCCGGCAGCATGTAGATGCTTCGTTTGCTGCGCAAATTGACCTGGCACTCGAGTTCGAGCGGATATTTCGGAAGATAGCGCAGACGGATGTGGCGCGCCAGCATCGCGGTGTGCATGACCATTTCGGCCATTGCGAATTGCTCGCCGATGCAGGCGCGCGGCCCCAGCGCAAAAGGCAGATAGCAGAACCGGTTACGCCCGCCGGCCGATGCCTCCGAAAATCTGTCTGGATCGAATAGCTCAGGCTCATCCCAAAATTTCGGATGGCGATGCACAAAGTATGGAGAGATAAATACGTCGGTGTTCGGCGCAATGTCGAAGCCGCCAATGCGGTCGGAGTCGATCGAACGGCGGGTCAACAGCCAGCCCGGCGGATAAAGTCGCAATGTTTCGTCAATCACCTGACGGGTGTATCCGAGCTGCGGCAATTCATCCATCGCCGTGGGCGCGGCAGATAGAGTGTCGAGTTCCTTATGCAATCTTTGCTCGACATCCGGATGCTGCGACAACAAGTACCACATCCAGTTGAGCGCGCTCGCCGTGGTTTCGTGGCCGGCAACGATGAGCGTCATGACTTCATCGAGTAATTGCTTGTCCGCCATAGTCTTGCCCGACTTGCGATCGTGCGCCGCCATCAACATTTCAAGCAAATCCGCACGCTTTGGTCGCTGCGCGCGCCGGCGCGTAACGCAATCCAGAATCGGCGTTGCCAATGCACGGAACTTATAGGCAAAAGCAAGGTTGCGCTCGGTTTCGTCGGTGAGCAGCGCGAACGGATTTGAGCCGTCAGGGCCCCTCATCAAATCTAGATCGTCGCTAAAAATCGAACGCAGAACGATGCTGAGTGTCATATCACTCAAATCCTGCGTAATGTTTATTTCCTGCTGGTCGTTCGCACGGGCGAGCCACTTGTCTAGCAACTCCTGATTTGCGATGCGGATGTGTTCGAGCATGCGCGTAATCACGTCGCGGTGAAATGCGGGCTGAATCATGCGCCGTTGGCGGCGCCACAGTTCGCCTTCGCTCACCATGATGCCTTTCCCCAGCAGGATACCAACGCGTTCGATGCCGATACCTTTGGTGTAATTGTGGTTGTTGTCGACGAGCACATGCCGGACGTGATCCGGATGGCTGAAAACATAGATATCCGCATTCGTCGCCGATGCGGAGATTCGGAATGCGTCGCCGTATTGGTTGAATGCGGCGGACAACTGTGACAACGCGTCTTGGGTGAAAGTAATATCGAGTGGTTCTGCCGAGCATGGCGGCGAGGGTTTTGTGGCAGTCATGGGAAGGAGTGTGCCGTTTTTTGCTTCGCAGGTCGCGAAACGATCAAGATGCTTCGGCGGGTCAGGAATTTTTGCAGTCCCATGGTGACTATTCAGCGTGTAGCTATTGTACAAATTGTACGCAGTGTGTATGCTGTGATGCATGGAAGAACTGCCGGATCTTTCGCGCCTTACGCACGACCAGAAAGACGAACTGATCCGGATGCTGTTTCCGTTGATCGAGCA
>JANXRI010000128.1 GCA_025353085.1 Betaproteobacteria bacterium | reverse complement strand
ATTTTGTTAATTACGTCAAGTGCTTGAAGAATTGTGCAATACCCCATTTTGGACCGTCTCAACTGCCGTTTCTAGGATCAAGGATAGCGCGCTCCAAAATCGATAACCGGCGTTGGTGTTAAGAACGCTGCGTCTCTCGTTTTGGCTCGTTCATATCGGCACGCTATTCACTGCATCATGTTCATTTGCTCCGACCATAACGCACGTGTCAATGCACGTTCAGTCCCGCTGCCTTCGTCACCTTGACCCCTTTCGCGAGCTCGCGCGCAATGTGTTCGTCGAGTTCGCGGGGTGTCGTACCGAGCGCTACCATTCCTTCGGCGTTTAAGCGCTTCACCATATCCGGGTTCTTGGCACTCTGTGCGACCGCGCGGTATATGCGATCGATAATTTCGCGCGGCAGCTTCGCGGGGCCGAGCAGCGCCTGCCAACTCGAGCTCTCATAACCCGGCACGCCCGCTTCAGCGACCGTCGGAATTTCGGGCAGGCCGGGCCAGCGTTCGCGTGAGGTGATCGCCAGCGCGCGCAGCCTGCCGCCGCGCACGAGCGGCAATGCACTTGCCATGCTGCCAAAACTGAAATCGCACTCATTGCCGATGACCGCTGTGAGTGCAGCGGGCGCGCCTTTGTACGGCACATGCAGCAAGTCGATGCCGGCCATCAATCTGAACAGCTCGGTCGTCAGATGTGTCGCGCCGGCGACGCCAGAAGACGCGTAACGAAGTTTGCCGGGCTGTGCGCGCGCAGTGGCGATGATGTCCCCGAGCGTACGCGCCGCATTGTTCTGATTGACGACCAGCAGATTGTAGCCGGCGCCCAGCAGTGAAATCGACGCCAGATCACGGCGCGTGTCATACGGAAGTCGCGCGACGAAGTTCGGATTGATTGCATGCGAGGTCGGGGCGAGCAACAGCGTGTAGCCATCAGGCAACGCGTTTACGACGAGCTCGGTGCCGACGATCCCGGCGCCGCCCGGCCGGTTGTCGATGACAAATTGCTGGCCCAACAATTCTGTGACGCGCTGCGCGTACGTGCGTGCAACGAAGTCGGCGCTGCCGCCCGCGCTTTGCGCGACGATCAGGCGGATGGGCCGTACGGGATAGCTGACTTGCGCTGCCGGCGCATCGGACGCGGCGAGCGCGCCGGTGAAAATGAGCAGCAGCGCTATAAAGCCAAGCCGAATGCCAAGACCACTACCGACGCGGGATTTCACTTGAGTGGGCGACGTTAAGCCTGCAATCAGGCGTGGTCCGCCGGCAGTTGCGCCAGTTCAATAAGGCAGTTTTCAGTCGCGGACGGGTCGATGAATGCGATGCGGCAGCCGGCATGTCCGTTACGCGGCACCTGATCGAGCAGCGGGATGCCTTTGGCTTTGAGTTCGGCGAGCGCCGCATCGATGTCTTCGACTTCGAAGCATATGTGATTCAAGCCGCCTTTGCCCTCGGCGATCATGCGCGCGTGTTTGCTGTCGGGCGTGGTGCCGGCGATCAACTCGACCATCGACTCACCGACGGGATATAAGGCGAGTCTGACGGGCCGCTCGCTGAATTGCTCGACGCTGCCCAGCGGAATGCCAAAGCAGTCTTCCCACAGCCGCCGGCTCGCTTCAACATCGCGCACAACAATTCCGACATGCTCGATACGCTTGATTTTCATCTTCATCCTCGTAGATTAGGTGCGCGGCATGAATGCCCATTTCATAGGCGGGTAGTTTAGTGCAAGTCCGGACGCGGATATCGCGGTAAGTCAGGCTAACGCGCTGCCGGCCTGCGGCGGCCGCCGCCGGTGCCATTCGGTCGCATTCTCGAATGCCCACCCGATGCGCAGGATCCGCGGTTCATCGTAACCGCGGCCAGCAATCTGCAGCGAAATCGGTAGTCCACCGCTGGTGAAACCGCACGGCAACGCCAGCGCGCAGAGGTCGAGCAGGTTGATCGGCCGTGTCAACAGACTCATCGGCGCTTTACTCTGGTCGACCTCGCTTAGCGGCACGGCGGGCAACGGAGTCGTAGGCAGCAACAGCGCGTCGTATTTTTGCAGGGACGCATAAACGGCGCGCTGCGCATATTTGCGTTCGATCATCACCTGAATGTAGTCAGCGGCCGATAGCCCTTTCGCCCATCGTATGCGATCGCGCACGTCGCCATCGAACGGCAGGTCATCGCGATCGATCCAGCCGCGATGCAAGGCATACCCTTCGGCTGCGATGATCTTGCCGACGATTTCAGCGACGCGCTTATACGATACTGGCAATCCGAGCGTGTCAACACGTGCGCCCAGCGAGCGCATGACGTCGAGCGCGCGCGCGAATGCACTGGTGACTTCGGGATCGAGTTCGCCAAGATCCGCGTCGGGCAACACCGCGAATCGCATCCCGCTGACGCCCATTTTAAGTTCGCGCAGGGCGTCAACGTGCGCGTGCGGCAAAGTTTGCGCATCCTGCGGATCGAACCCGTGCATCGCGCCGAACAGCAATGCCGCGTCTTCAACGTCGCGCGTCATGGGTCCCAGCGTGTCGAGTGTTTCGCTCAGGCGCAGCGTGCCATAGTTGCTCACGCGCCCCACGGTCGTTTTAAGTCCGACGATGCCGCACAGGCTCGCGGGAATGCGCACTGAGCCGCCGGTGTCGCTGCCGATCGCCGCAGGTGCGAGCGCCGCAGCGACCGCCACACCCGACCCGCTGCTCGAACCACCGGGTGCGCGCGGCGTTTCAAGGTCCCATGGATTCCACGGCGTGCCCATGGTCTGGTTGGTGCCCCATGCGCCGAACGCAAATTCGACCATGTGCGTTTTGCCGAGCGTGATCATGCCGGCGTCGGCGAGGCGCTGCGCGACCGTCGCGGTGACGGGCGAAACACGCTCGC
>JANXRI010000100.1 GCA_025353085.1 Betaproteobacteria bacterium | reverse complement strand
GACTGAAACTTTTTCCGACATTTGCGCGTTGCGTATGCGCGTTAACATGTCGGCGATCGGATCACTCATGCTCATAATATTGGTCTCTCCGCTTCCTGCCTACCAGCTCGCCTTGATGACACCGGGAATCTCGCCGCGCATTGCGATATCGCGCAATTTGCTGCGGCCGAGGCCGAACTTGCTGTAAACGCCGCGCGGCCGGCCGGTGAGGGCGCATCGGTTGCGCAAGCGCACCGGACTCGAATCGCGCGGCAGCTTCTGCAGCTTGAGACGCGCTTCGTAGCGGTCTTCCGGCGACAACTTCTGGTCGTTGATGAGCGCCGTCAATTGCGCCCGCTTGGCGGCGAATTTTTTCACCATCTTGCGGCGATTTTGGTCGCGGAGTTTCAACACGAGTTTGGACATGGGCTAGTTCCTGAACGGAAATTTAAATGCCGCCAGCAGCGCGCGCCCCTCGGCGTCGGACTTGGCAGTGGTGGTGATGGTGATGTTCATGCCGCGCAAGGCATCGATCTTGTCGTATTCGATTTCGGGAAAAATGATCTGTTCCTTGATACCGAAATTGAAATTGCCGCGGCCGTCGAACGATTTGCCGGGGATGCCGCGGAAGTCGCGGATGCGCGGGATCGCGATCGTTACAAGCCGGTCGAGAAATTCATACATGCGCGTGCCACGCAGCGTGACCTTGCAGCCGATCGGATAGTTGTCGCGGATCTTGAAGGTCGCGATCGATTTACGCGACTTGGTGACAAGCGGCTTCTGGCCCGCAATCTTGGCCATGTCGCCGACGGCGTTGTCCATGATCTTCTTGTCGTTCACCGCTTCGCCCACGCCCATATTGAGCGTGATTTTTTCGATGCGCGGAACCTGCATTACCGATTTGTAGCCGAATTGGGTGACCAGTTTCTTGGTCACGTCCTGCTCGTAATGCGTCTGCAGGCGGCTCGCTGCCGCTGCCTTTTCTTTGCCGCCGGTCTTGGCCTGGGTACTCATACGTCGATCACTTCGCCATTGGATTTGAAGATACGCACACGCCGGCCGTCGTCAAGAATCTTCACGCCGACGCGGTCCGCTTTTTTGCTGGCCGGGTTGAAAATCGCGACGTTCGAGATGTGCAGCGGCATTTCCTTGTCGACGATGCCGCCGGTGGTATTTTTCATCGGGTTTGGCCGCTGGTGTTTCTTGACGCGATTGGCGCCTTCGACCAGGATATGTTCGAGATCGACCACGCGCAGCACGGTGCCGCGTTTGCCCTTGTCCTTGCCGGTGATGACGATCACGTCATCGCCTTTTTTAATCTTGCGCATGCTTGGGTCTGCCTATGGCTCTTACAATACTTCAGGTGCGAGCGAAACGATCTTCATGAATCGCTCGGTTCTCAACTCGCGCGTCACCGGTCCGAAAATACGCGTGCCGATAGGTTCAAATTTTGCCGTCAGCAATACGGCTGCGTTGCTGTCGAACTTGATCATCGATCCGTCGGCGCGGCGGATGCCCTTGGCGGTACGCACGACGACTGCGTTATAAATTTCACCCTTTTTGACGCGGCCGCGGGGTGCTGCGTCCTTAATGCTGACTTTGATAATGTCGCCGATGCCCGCATAACGGCGCTTCGAGCCGCCGAGCACCTTGATGCACATGACTGCGCGCGCACCCGTGTTGTCAGCAACGTCCAGAACGGACTGCATCTGTATCATTTTTTGCTCTCGCTTTGTGCTGCAATCTTTTCCAACTTGAACCGCTCCACTTGCTTGTCTGCGGTCAGTCTTGGAACCCGTCTGGGATCAGGTCGTGCGCGCCAAAAAACCAGGGGCGCGACTTATCGAACGCGGGATTCTACACAGAACCCCGTATTCTTACAATCGAAATCTCGATTACACCTCGCGTGCTTTCTCGATCAGCTTGCTCACACGCCATGCCTTGGTCTTCGCGAGCGGGCGGCATTCCTCGATCAGCACCGTATCGCCCTCTTTGAACTCATTTTTCTCGTCATGCGCATGGTATTTCTTCGAGCGTGTGACGATTTTGCCGTAAAGCGGATGTTTGACGCGACGCTCGACCAGCACTGTTACCGTCTTGTTCATCTTGTCGCTGACGATGCGGCCGGTCAGCGTACGCTTGTTAACAAGGGTTTCGGTCATGACTGGCGTGCCTTTTCGTTGATGATCGTGCGCACGCGCGCAATGTCGCGGCGCACTTTCCCGATCTGGCTGTTGTTGGTGAGTTGCTGCGTCGCGACCTGCATGCGCAAGCTGAATTGCGCCTTCAGCAGTTCATTCAGCTCCTGACGCAATTCGTCGGCGTTCTTGACGCGTAATTCGCTCGCTTTCATGGCTTAGCCTCCGACCATACGATGCACGAACGTGGTCAACAGCGGCAGCTTCGCCGACGCCAGGCGGAATGCCTCGCGCGCGGATGCCTCATCGACTCCGTCCATTTCATAAAGCACTTTACCCGGTACGATTTCGGCGACCCAGTACTCGGGGTTGCCCTTGCCGTTGCCCATGCGCACCTCGGCAGGTTTGCGCGAGATCGGCTTGTCCGGAAAAATGCGGATCCAGATGCGGCCGCCGCGCTTGATATGGCGCGTCATCGCGCGCCGCGCTGCCTCGATCTGGCGTGCGGTCAAACGCCCGCGCGTCAATGCCTTGAGTCCATATTCGCCGAAGCTTACTTTGGCGCCGCGGGTCGCCACGCCTTTATTGCGGCCCTTCTGTTCTTTACGGTACTTTCTTCTAGCTGGCTGCAGCATGCTTTACTCCTGTGCGTCTTTTCTTGGGCGCGGGTTTCGCTGCCGGCTTGTCAGACGCCGGCTTGTCGCTCACCAACGATTCCGGCGGCGCGGACGGCGCGGCGAGCGCCTGCTCGTGTTTGGTCAAAATTTCGCCTTTGAACACCCACACTTTGATGCCGATGATGCCGTAGGTGGTCTTGGCTTCGGAGAAACCATAGTCGATGTCGGCCCTCAATGTGTGCAACGGCACGCGACCTTCGCGATACCACTCGGTGCGCGCGATCTCGATGCCGTTCAAGCGGCCGGCGCTCATGATCTTGATGCCCTGCGCGCCCAACCGCATCGCGTTGGTGATCGCGCGTTTCATCGCGCGGCGGAACATGATGCGTTTTTGCAACTGTTGCGCGATCGAATCCGAAATCAGTTGCGCATCAAGTTCTGGTTTGCGGATTTCTTCGATATTGATATGCACCGGCACATGCAGCAGTTTCTGTAGCTGCGTCTTCAACGATTCAATATCCTCGCCCTTTTTGCCAATGACGACGCCGGGGCGCGCGCTGTAAATGGTTATCTTGGCGTTTTTCGCCGGGCGCTCGATGATGATCTTGCCGACCGCGGCATGCGCGAGCTTCTGCTTCAGAAAATCGCGGACCTTGACGTCTTCCTGCAGCATGCCGGGGAAATTCTTGCTGTTCGCATACCACTTCGACGACCAGTTACGCAGCACCGAAAGGCGGAATCCAACCGGATGTATTTTCTGTCCCATGACTATTTCCTTCCGTCGCCGACGGTCAGGTGAATGTGGCAACTATGCTTCAACACGCGCACGCCGCGGCCCTTGGCGCGCGCCGAAAAACGCTTCAGCACGGGCCCTTTCTCGACGTAAATGCGCGTAACTTTTAACTCATCGATGTCGGCGCCGTCGTTATGCTCAGCGTTTGCGATTGCCGATTCGAGCACCTTGCGAATGATCACCGCGCCTTTTTTCGGGCTGAAAGTGAGCAGATTCAGCGCCTTTTCAACCTGCAGGCCGCGAATCTGATCTGCGACCAGGCGCCCTTTTTGGGGAGACAGGCGCACACCGTTTAATTTTGCCGTGGTTTCCATTAACCCATCCCTCATTTCTTGGCCGGCGCTGCGGCGGACGCGACGCTCGACTTCTTGTCACCCGGTGGCGCGGCGCTGCTGCCGGCTTTGGAGTGGCCTTTGAATATTCGCGTATGTGAAAACTCGCCGAGTTTGTGGCCGACCATGTTCTCCGAGATATAAACGGGGACATGTTGCTTGCCGTTGTGCACGGCGATCGTGAGGCCCACAAAATCGGGCAGTATGGTTGAACGCCGCGACCAAGTTTTGAGCGGGCGTTTATCGTTGGATGCGCGCGCGGCTTCAACCTTGGCCATCAGGTGATAGTCGACGAACGGGCCTTTTTTAATTGAGCGTGACATATTTTATATACCTCGTTTATCCGGCGCCGACTTTAGCGTGCCGGCGGCGCACGATCATGCTATTGGTGCGCTTGTTCTTGCGCGTGCGATAGCCCTTGGTGAGCGTGCCCCACGGGCTTACCGGATGACGTCCCGCGGCAGTTTTGCCTTCGCCGCCGCCATGCGGGTGGTCAATCGGATTCATAGCCACACCGCGCACCGTCGGGCGTATTCCGCGCCAGCGCATTGCACCTGCTTTGCCGAAAGAACGCAGACTATTTTCTTCGTTGCCGACTTCGCCAATGGTCGCACGGCAATTGACATGCACTTTGCGGATTTCGCCGGAGCGAAGCCGCAGTTGCGCGTATTCGCCTTCGCGCGCGAGCAGTTGCACGGCGCCGCCGGCGGCCCGCGCAATCTGCGCGCCTTTGCCCGGCATCATCTCGATGCAATG
>JANXRI010000094.1 GCA_025353085.1 Betaproteobacteria bacterium | reverse complement strand
GAGTCTGTCGCGATTTGCGAGCAAATCGGTGACCCGAGTACCGCCAAGGGTCCCGTCGAGCGCAAAGTGCTGCGCATCGTCACGCCGGGCACGCTGACCGACTCGGCGCTGCTTGACGACAAACGCGACAACCTGTTGCTCGCGTTGCGGCAAAAACAAAACACCATCGGTATCGCGTGGCTGGCGCTTGCCGCCGGCCGTTTTCGCGCCAGCGAAGTGCGGGCTGAAAATCTTGGCGCCGAACTCGAGCGCTTGCGGCCCGCCGAAGTATTAGTCGCCGAATCGGCAAGTTTCGACCTGCCGGGAGGCGCCGCGTATGCATTACGCCGGCTGCCCGAATGGCAATTCGAGACGGCAGCTGCGACGCGCGCATTGCGCCGTCAATTTAATACGCATGACCTCGCGGCCTTCGGCTTGAGCGGGATGCCGGCAGCCGCGTGCGCGGCCGGCGCTCTGATTGAATACGCGCGCGCAACTCAGGGCAACTCGATCGCGCATGTGAGTGCGCTCGTCGTCGAACATGCCGCAACCTATCTTTCGATCGATCCAGCGACGCGCCGTAATCTCGAAATCTCCGAAACCATACGTGGCGAAGCCGCCCCCACCTTGTTGTCGTTGTTCGACACCTGTGCGACCAGCATGGGCAGCCGGCTGTTGCGCCACACATTGCATCATCCGCTTCGCGACCATCGGCCGATCGGCGAGCGCCTTGATGCCGTAGCGGTACTGACCGCCGATCTCGCGGCGAAAAGCGCCGCACTGCGCGCTGAATTGAAAACCTGCGTCGACGTCGAGCGCATCACCGCGCGCATCGCTCTCAAGAGCGCGCGCCCGCGCGACCTGTCCGGATTGCGCGACACGCTGGTGCGTTTGCCCGCGCTCGCTGCGCACCTTGCGGGGCTCGACAGTCCGCGCCTGCGTGCACTCGCGAGCGGCGTGCAGCCGTTGCAACTGCTCGCTACGCTTTTAACGCAGGCGATTCTCGCCGAGCCGGCGGCGATCGTGCGCGAAGGCGGTGTGATCGCCGATGGTTTCGATCCGGACCTCGACGAACTCCGCGCGATGGAGCGCAACTGTGGCCAGTTTTTGCTCGCCCTCGAAGCCCGCGAGCGAGCGCGCAGCGGAATCGCGACTCTCAAGGTCGAATACAACCGCGTACATGGCTTCTATATAGAAGTTACGCGCGCTCAATCCGACAAGGTGCCCGACGACTACCGCCGCCGGCAAACGCTCAAGAATGCCGAGCGCTACATCACGCCTGAACTCAAAACGTTCGAGGACAAAGCGCTGTCGGCGCAGGAACGCGCACTCGCACGCGAAAAGCTGCTCTACGATCAACTGCTCGACCGGCTCGCGCCCGAGATACCGGCGTTACAGCGCGTCGCCGGCGCGCTGGCCGAAATCGATCTGTTGGCGACGTTCGCCGAGCGCGCTCATGCACTCGATTTGACGCTGCCCGAACTCGCCGCGGAGCCTTTGATCGACATCGATCGCGGGCGTCATCCGGTGGTAGAAGCCCAGGTGGATAATTTCATCGCGAACGCTACGCAGCTGACTGCCGCGCGCCAAATGCTGCTCGTGACCGGCCCCAATATGGGCGGCAAATCGACTTACATGCGACAGGTCGCGTTGATTGCGCTGCTCGCGCATTGCGGTTCATTCGTGCCGGCGCGGCGCGCGAAGATCGGCGCGCTCGATCAGATCTTCACACGCATCGGGGCCGCCGACGATCTCGCAGGCGGACGTTCGACTTTCATGGTGGAGATGACGGAGGCCGCGTACATTCTGCATCACGCGACGCCTGCAAGTCTCGTGCTGATGGACGAGATAGGCCGCGGCACCTCAACCTTCGACGGTCTCGCGCTGGCGTGGGCGATCGCGCGCCATCTGCTCGACGCCAACAAGTGCCTCACGCTGTTTGCGACGCATTATTTCGAACTGACCCGGCTCGCCAATGAGTACACGCAATTAGCGAACGTGCATCTCGACGCTGTCGAGCACAAGGATCACATCGTGTTTCTGCACAGCGTCGAGGAAGGCCCCGCGAACCAAAGCTATGGTCTGCAGGTCGCCCAGCTCGCTGGCGTGCCGGCAGGCGTGATTCGCGCTGCGAAAAAACATCTGCTGGAACTCGAACAGGACGGCATTGCGCGCAGCCGCCAACCCGATCTGTTTACGCTGCCCGCGGTGCCCGAGCCGACCCCGGCGATCGAATCGGAACTGCTTGGGAAGTTACGCGCGCTCGATCCCGATACGCTCACGCCTAAACAGGCGCTGGAAATGCTCTACGTGCTGAAGAACCTGCTGGATAAATAGTCACGCGCAGCGCCGTCGCATTTATTGATCTTTCGTGACTATTCAGCCTGAAGCTATTGTACAAATTGTACGCAGTGTGTGTGCTGTGATGCATGGAAGAACTGCCGGATCTTTCGCGCCTTACGCACGACCAGAAAGACGAACTGATCCGGATGCTGTTTCCGTTGATCGAGCAGGTTCGGCAGTTGACGGCGCGCGTGGAAGAGCTCGAAGCGCGGCTG
>JANXRI010000092.1 GCA_025353085.1 Betaproteobacteria bacterium | reverse complement strand
CGCGCGTCGGCGCCATGCTCGAACGCACCGGCAAGGACATCGGGCGCAGCCAACAGATTTATCAGCAAGCCGAGGTCATCGAGTTTTGCAGTGCGGGCATTTCGCGCGCGACGATGGAGGCCGATCCGCGCAACATCGTGTTTTGTCCGTATGCCATTGCGCTTTACGTGGTGCCGGCCGAGCCCGGCCGTGTGTATCTCGCTTATCGCAAGCCGCTGCCAGCGGGTTCGGCGCAATCGACCAAGGCTTTGCACGAGGTTGGCAAACTGCTCGATGGCATCGTGCGCGAGGCCTTAAAATAAGCGTTCACTGCAGCGGCGAGGAGGCAGCATGGAACGCAAGCGGCTCAATGCCACGAACATACGCTCGGCCGGCTATGACGTGCGCAACCGGGTGCTCGAAATCGAGTTCGCGAACGGCGGCATCACGCAGTACACGGGCGTCTCCGCGGAGATATACCGGCGCCTGATGAATGCGCCATCGCCCGGCAGTTACTACGAGGATCAAATCGAAGAGAATTTTACCGCGAAGCGCGTGCGCTAAAGCCGCAGGCGGTCAACCAAACAGCAGCCGATCAACCGAGTCGCAGGGCGGCCCGTCAATGCCGCAGGCGCGTACATTAGTTCATGCGCGCTTATTTGCTTGACCCTCAAGGACGCGCTCAGTAGAGTATCCCCGCAGTGCGCGACCGGCAGGGACGACAATTTGACGCTTGGCGCGACGCTCTTTCCCCGGAGGAACAAATGAACATTACCGCTTTGATCGCCCGCATCGGGCTCGCCGCAACGTTCGCCGTACTGGCGAGTCACGCCTATGCCCAGGGCGATGCCTGTAAAAATCACGGCGACCTCGATGTGCAATATTGCGACGAAAATAAAGACCTCGTCGCTGACAGCCCCAAGGATCCGAAGCGGTATAAGACGCCCAACACGCTGGTGTTTACGTATACGCCGGTGGAAGATCCCGCCGTCTACGAGCAGGCGTTTCGTCCGTTCACGGATCATCTCGCCAGGTGCATGAGCAAGAAAGTAGTGTTTTACCAGGTGCAGTCGAACGCCGCCGAGATCGAGGCGATGCGCTCAGGCCGGCTGCATGTCGGCGGATTTTCCACGGGGCCGACGGCGTTTGCGGTGAACATCGCCGGCGCGGTGCCGTTTGCGGTGAAAGGCGATGCGAAAGAATTTCAGGGTTATAACCTGATCGTAATCGTCAAGAAAGACAGCCCGTATCAAAAACTCGCGGACCTCAAAGGGAAAAAATTCGCGCATACCTCGCCATCATCAAATTCCGGCCACATGGCGCCGCTTGCGCTGTTCCCGCCGCTCGGGCTCACACCCGATAAAGATTACAAGATACTGTTTTCCGGCAAACACGATTCGTCGGTGATGGGCGTCAATGCCGGCGATTACGACGGCGCAGCGGTAGCTTCCGACGTGTTTCACCGCATGGCCACGCGCGGCCAGATCAAGGAAGACGATTTTCGCGTCATTTATCGCAGTCAGAAATTTCCCACTTCGTCTTTTTCGTACGCGCACGATCTCGAACCGAAATTTCGCGACCAGATGCTCAAATGCTTTTACGACTATCGCTTCACGCCGGAAATGCAAAAGACGTTCGACGGCGCCGACCGGTTCGTGCCTGTCACTTATCTCAAAGAGTGGGAAGTCGTGCGCAAAGTAGCAGAAGGTTCAGGCGAGGCATTTAACCGCGCTGCGTATGAGAAAGAAACGGCGCGCGAAGAAGCGGCACGCAAGAAAGCCGCCGAGGAAAAAGCGGCGAAGAAATAGCCGCGCATGGAAGCTGCCGCGCTGAGCATCAAAAACCTCAGCAAAGAGTACACGCGCGGCAAGCCGGTGCTGCGCGACATCAGCCTCGATTTTGCTGCGCGCGGTCTGACTGCGGTTATCGGACCATCGGGTACCGGCAAGAGCACGCTGATTCGCTGCATCAACCGGCTCGTCGAGCCGACCGCCGGCGCGATCCTGTTTCAGGGTCAAGATCTCGTCAAGCTACGGGGGAGCGAGTTGCGCAAAGCGCGCCGCAGCATCGGCATGGTGTTTCAGGAATACAACCTGGTCGAACGTTTGAGCGTGATGGAAAACCTGTTGTGCGGACGGCTCGGTTATGTCGCGCCGCTCAGAGCCTGGCTGCGCAAGTTTCCCCCGGCCGACATTGACGAAGCGTTCGACCTGCTTGCCACCGTAGGCTTGTCAGGTTTCGCCAATCAGCGTGCGGACAGCCTGTCGGGCGGCCAGCGCCAGCGCGTAGGCATTGCGCGCGCAGTCATGCAGCGGCCGAAA
>JANXRI010000052.1 GCA_025353085.1 Betaproteobacteria bacterium | reverse complement strand
CGGCGTGCAGCACGTGTATCACGCGCCGGTGTGGCTCGCACGCTGGCCGTCGGCCGACCGGCGCACGCGTATGGTGTTCATCGGGCGCAGGCTGCGTGAATCATGGGTGCGCAGGCTGATTGATTTTATTGATGTTGAAGTAGCTGAGGAAAATGCGCGGCGGAGTGCAGCCGCTATGGTCTGAGACGCTGGTCGCGAGCGGCTCCGATCCGCGTTTTTCAGTTGCTGCAAAGGATTCAATCTCAATACCTCTCTGTCCGTGAATTGATGAGGGGTACGCAGAAGCCGGCGTTTTCGGCTTCATGGCAAAATACCGAAAACTCCAACAGAAAGAATCGCATGTCGGCACAAACCAGTCCTCAAGCCACCACTGCGCAAAAGCCTGCGCCGTACGAAGACCGCACTATCGAAGTCGCCGGTCTTAACCTCCACTTTCAGGATTACGGCAGCGCGGGTAAACGACCAATGATTTGCGTGCACGGCGGCGCGGCGAGCGGACATTGGTTCGACTTCGTCGCCGGCGACTTTTGCGGCGAGCATCACGTGCTGTCGATCGATCAACGCGGCCACGGCGACAGCCAATGGGCAGCATCATTCGATTACACCTACGAGCGATACGCGGCCGATCTGGACGAATTCGCCGCCAAACTCGATTTGCATGACTTTGTGCTGATCGGCCATTCGATGGGCGGCGCGGTTGCGCTCACCTATGCGGCGCTGCATCCGGGGCGTCTCGCGCGCCTCGTCATCGTCGACACGACCTTGCACATGACGCCCGAGCGCATCGCCAAACTGCGCGAAGTCGGCACGCGGCCCGGCCGCACCTATGCGACGCGCGAAGAATTTATCACGCGTTTTCGTCTGCGGCCGGCGGATTCGAGCGCCACGCCCGAAGTGCTGCGTCATCTCGCGAACTGCGCCGTGAAAGAGTATCCCGACGGAACCTGGGGCCACAAATTCGACCGCAATGTTTACGCAGTGCGCGAAAGCGTCGATGGACTGCCGCACTGGAACAAGATCAAGATACCGTCACTGATCGTCAAAGGCGAACGCAGTCCGCGCATCACGCCGGAAATTTTCGCTGAAGTAAAAAATCGCTGCCCTCAGGCGGAAGTCGCCGAAGTCGCCGGTGCGGATCATCACGTCACGCTCGACAATCCCGCGGGATTTACGCGGGCGGTGAATGCGTTTCTGGCAAGACACAAAGCTTAGAGCATTTGGGCCGCAGATAAACGCGGATGAACGCAGATAGTTCACAAGCGTTTGGTTTCATCCGCGTTTATCTGCGGCAAAATGTTTTGGAAGGTTTAGATGACTAAACGCAGATCTTGGCTACTCGTGCCCGCCTCCAGGCCGGACGGAATCGAGCGCGCGGCCAGGTCGGGCGCCGATGTCGTGGTGCTTGACTTGGCGGAACTAGTCGTTGAGGCCGACCGCGAAGCCGCGCGCGCGGCGTTTGCGGATTCACTGCGCACCGCCAACGCGGGCGGCGCCGAGGTTTTCGCGCAGGTCGATCCGACCGCGCTGCACGACGATCTCGGCGCATGCGTACACCCCGGTCTTGCCGGCGTTGTGATCACGCGTGCGGAATCCACGGGCGAGATCGTCGAAGCCGACGCGTTGTTAAGCCGTCTCGAGAGCGAGCGCGGCATTGCGCATGGCACAGTGCAGATCGTGGCCGCGCTCGAAACGGCGCGCGGCAATCACGCGGCCTATGAAATCGCTTCTGCAAGTCCGCGGGTGGTGGCGCTCACGCTCGGCCGCGCCGATCTCATCATGGATTTACGTGCCGAGCCGTCGGATGAAATTCACTTGCTTGCCTTTTTGATGCAGCGGCTGATCATCGTCGCCGGGGCTGCGCGCGTGACGCCGCTGGGCGCCTGGTGGCGCGCGCCGGACCGCGGGCTCTACGCAACCGCCGACAATACGTATGCGGCAGGGCAGCGCGGGCGCGCGATCGGATTCAAGGGCGCGCTATGCCTGGTCGAGCAGCAGGTCGCGGCGCTCAACCGCGCTTACGGTTAACGGCAATGACCATGCATAAACAAACCGTTCGGCGCTCGGGATTGACGATGCCGGTCGTCACGCCGCGTTTCGTCGACAATGCGTGGCGGCGCGGCTGCGATTTTATCGTGCTCGATCTCGAGGACTCGGTCCCGCAGCACCTGAAGGCGCATGCGCGCACGCTGATCAAGGACGCGATAGCCAACGTTTCGAAAGGCGGCGCCGAGGCGTTCACGCGCATCAACCACGACACCGTGGAAGCGGATCTCGAGG
>JANXRI010000473.1 GCA_025353085.1 Betaproteobacteria bacterium | reverse complement strand
AGTTGGCAGCTTCGGCCGTCCGGGGCGCATGGCGGGGGAATTCCGCTCGCTGCACAATATGGCGATCGATTCGAACGGCAACATTTACACCGCGGAAGCCGGCTATGGGCGGCGCGTGCAGAAGTTCCAACTGCAGTAAATCGCAGTCTGGCAGGAATATTCTTGCCGATGCGGCGAGCGCGGAATAAAAGCCGCACACAGGTGTTTGCCGACACGCAGGGCCTTTCCTGCGAAAAAAGCATCAAGAAAGGATTTGATATGCGCAATTCGCTTTATGTGCTGGTGATAGTGTCAGCGCTGCTGGCAGGCTGCTCGGGAATGCCGTATGCACCGGTCAACTACAGCAACGGTCTTATGGCGGGCGCCAACGGCAGGACGCTCTACACCTTTGACAAAGACACTGCCGGGTCCGGCAAGAGTGTCTGCAACGCTGCGTGTGCGACGAACTGGCCGTCGTTTACCGCGAGCGCGGCGGATCAAGCGGGCGGCGACTGGACCATCGTCAAGCGAGATGACGGCACGCAGCAATGGGCGTGGTCCGGCAAGCCGCTGTACTACTGGTCGAAAGATCAGAAGGCCGGCGATGTGACCGGCGATGGTTTCAACAACAATGCATGGCATGCGGTCAGACCCGAGCCGCGGCCGATGACCGGCTCGATGAGCGGGCCATGACCGGCTACTGAAAAAGTTTTTCGACTTTCAATAGCGTAAGCACGCCCATCGCCGCGAATATCGCTGCGGCGATGGAGTGCACGAGGCGCATCGGGATTTTCGCGGCAAACCGGTTACCGATAAAAACGGCGGGCACATCGGCAATCAGCATGCCGAGCGTGGTGCCAATGACGACGATCAGCGGCGCTCCATAGTGCGCTGCCAGCGCCACCGTCGCGAGTTGTGTTTTATCACCCATTTCCGCCAGAAAAAATGTGATCAGCGTCGCCCCGAAGACGCCGTAGCGATTGGCGATCCCGGTTTCCTCCTCTTCGATCTTGTCGGGGATCAGCGTCCACACGGCCATGCCGAGGAACGAGGCGCCGAGCACCCAGCGCATCATTTCCGGATTGATGACTGACGTTATCCACGCGCCGAGTGCGCCAGCCAGGCCATGATTGACAAGGGTTGCAATCAGTATGCCGGCGATGATCGGTAGCGGCTTGCGAAAACGCGCCGCGAGAATAAACGCGAGCAATTGCGTTTTATCGCCGATTTCCGCGAGCGCGACGACGCCGGTCGAAATTAAGAGTGCTTCCATACTAAATTCCTTAAGCGGACGAACGCGGCGAGATCCGCTGCGGTGGATTTGCCGCGTCCAACTTTAAGACGGCCAAACGTCCCCGCGTTGCAGACGGGAACCGCGACTGCGCGGTTTACTTCAGCGCAAACGCCCAACCTCCGGCTTCGCCTGCGTATTCGCATAGCTGCCGGGTTCGGCGCGTGTGCCAAAGAGGGTCTCCATTTTTCAGAGAAGTTTTTATGCCGGAAAGGACTCGAAATGATTATCGGTTATGCCCGAGGCAATAGGGTCAATCGGCACGGATGCCGGCAGTCGCAACGATTTTGGCCCAGCGCGCGAGATCGGCTATAACGGAGGCCGCGTATTCGTCGGGCGTATTGCCGACCGGCTCAGCGCCTTGCGTCGCCAGGCGCTCGCGCACGTCCGGCAAGCGCAGAATCTTTGCGATCCCGGTATTTAATCGCATGACAATCTCGCGCGGCGTGCGCGCGGGCATCAACAAGCCGAACTCCGAACTGAAAACGAGATCGGGCACGCCCGCCTCGATAAAAGTCGGCACCTGCGGCGCAGCGGTAGAGCGCGTGCGGCTCGTGATGGCAATCGGTCGTACGCGGCTGCTCGCAAGATATGGCATCGCCGACGGCAATGCGGAGAACATGAGCGAGACATGGCCGCCGAGTAAATCGGTCAGCGCCTGCGCATTGCCCTTGTACGGCACGTGCACAAGCTGCATCCCGCCGATCAGGCTGCTCAGCCATTCGGTGAGCAGATGCGACACGGTGCCGGTGCCGGACGTCGCGT
>JANXRI010000436.1 GCA_025353085.1 Betaproteobacteria bacterium | reverse complement strand
AGCCGGCGGCAAGGCGGTGGCCAATTACGATTCGGTTGCCGATTATCTCAAAGCGGGCCTGATGATCAATCAGTGCATCGAGCAGTTCGGCAAGATCGACATTCTGGTTAACGTCGCCGGCAATCTTCGCGAGCGCATGATCTGGAACATGTCCGAAGACGATTTCGACTCGGTGGTCATGGTGCATTTGAAAGGCCACTGGAATACCGCGCACCACGCCGTCAAATTCATGCGCCAGGCGGGCTTTGGCCGCATCGTCAACTTCTCGTCCGATGCGTTCAAAGGCTCGGTTGGCCAATGCAATTACAGCGCATCGAAAGCCGGCATCATCGCGTTGACGCGCTCGATCGCCAAGGAAACCTACAAGAACGGCATCACCGCCAACGCGATTTGCCCCGCCGCCGATACGCGCATGACGCTGACCGACACTGTGAAGGAAAACCGCCGGCGCAAATTTGAAGCGGGCCTCATGACCAAAGAGCAATACGAGTTAACGCTCGTGCACCGCGGGCCCGAATACATCGCGCCGATGGTCGCTTACCTGTGCACCGATCAGGCCGACATCGTCAACGGCCAGGTTTTCCACGTCGAGCGCGGCCGCATCAACACGTACTACTTCGGTGAAGACTACAAGTTCCTGCACAAGGGCGACGACGGCATGTTTACCGTTGACGAATTGATCGAGACCGTTCCGGGGTCGCTCATGACCGGCATCGTGCCCGTCGCACCGCCGGTGAAAATGGCCGACGCGGTTAAATCAGGGGATATGAAGAAGGCGGGGTGAAATTCTGCGGCGCCTTGCCCGCGCGGGCCGGCCGCCTCTGGTTAAAGTTTCGCGGGCTTTGCACTGGCTACTGAAAATTGCTTGGCCAGTTTCAAGCTCTGTCCCTGATAGTTCGAGTTGCCGTCTTGACCGTACAGCAGATCAGGCGGGGCGGCCATCCGCTCGTAACGCAGCCAGCCCACCGTCTGACCATGTTCAAGCAAAAAAGGTACTTCGTGCGAGCGAACTTCAAGGACGCCTCGGCTGCTTCCCGCTTTGCCTGTCGCAGCATTCCAGCCGAAACCCGGGTCGAAAAAGCCGGCGTAGTGAACGCGGAACTCTCCCGCGCGCGTATCGTACGGCAGCATCTCGGCCGCGTATTCCGGCGGCACCGCGATCGCTTCTTTCGTCATGAGTATGTAGAACTCGTCGGGGTCGAGGATCAGCGGCGAAGTTTTGTGAAAACGGATTTCCTCCCAGAAATCGAGCGGATCGCAATCGCGCCGCTCGAGATCGATTCGCTTCGTATGTTTTTTGGCGCGATAGCCGATCAGGTCGCCGTCTTTGCCGGAGCCTTCGAGGTCCACCGTGAACGGCAAAACGCCGCGCGCGCGCGCCCGGGTTTTTTTGCCGGCATTGCTCGAGTCGACGATCTGGCCTTCGTCGAGCAGCTTCTGCCATTCTGCGGAAGTGATCGGGTTCGGCGCCTCGCCGCGCGTGCGGCGAAACCGCAACTGATTCAAACGCGTGCCCGTTTTCACCACGACGCTGAAGCTACGCGGCGCGACTTCGATATAGAGATCGCCCTTGTAACCCTCGCGCAGCTGATCGAAAACGCTGGCGCTGTCGGCGATCAGGCGGGTCAGGATGTCGAGCCGTCCGGTCGAGCTTTTCGGATTGGAGAAGGCGGCGACATCGCTGCGCAGGTTGATCGATTCCAGCAGCCGGATCACGTATATGCGGCCTTTCTCGAGCACCGCGCCGTTGCGCAGATCGATCTTGAAATCGTTGAAGCGGTCGTCGAGCTGACGCATCTTGTCGAGCACTTTCGTGCCGTTGCCCGGCAAGAAACTGGTGCCGACGGGGTACGCAAAATCGCCGAGCCTCAGATCGATGCTCGCCGGTTGAACCTGATCGTCGTCGATCGGTCGCATCAGCGAGGTGATTTCGCCGCCCTTCAGCATTTCCGCGATTTTCTGACACGGCAATATGCCGGTGTAGTCGGGCATGCGGTTCGCGGATTGCGCAGATTGAGCGGGCCGCGAAGAGGGCTGGGCGATCACGTTACTTATCGGGTGTTTGCGTTGATATCGAAATCGCGCGGAATGCGAGCGCCAATTATAAAGCAGACCGAGACGCTATCGATTTTTCCGGAACCGCCGCGCACTCGATTCTCGCACCGCCGCGTAAAAAACTGCGCTTATTCCGGCTTGATACCAGCCGCCTTCACGACCTTCGCCCACTTCTCGGTTTCGGCGCGCATAAAAGCGCCGAATTCTTCGGGCGTACCGGCGATGATTTCAGTGCCGTCGGCCGCGAGCCGCGCAGCAAGGTCCGGTGCGCGCAGTACGGCAACAGCTTCGCGGTTAAGACGCGCGATGATGTCTTTCGGCGTCGCGGCTGGCGCGAGCAGCCCGTACCATTGGAGCGATTCGTAACCGGGCACGCCTGCTTCCGCAATCGTCGGCAGGTCGGGCGCGTTTGCCACCCGCTTCGAACTCGTCACACCGAGCGCGCGAAGTTTGCCGCTACGCACGTGCGGCATGGTGCCCAGCATCGACGCCACGGTGACCGACACGTGCCCGGATATGAGCGCGACGATCGAGTCGCCGCCGCCGCGATACGGCACATGCAGCATGCGCGTGCCGGTCAGAAAAAGAAAAAGCTCCATGCCCATTTCCGGATTCGTGCCGAAGCCGGGCGATGAATACGAAACCTGACCGGGCCGCGCCCTGGCCATCGCAATCAATTCCTTGATGCTGCGCGCCGGAAACGACGGATGCGCCGCGAGCACCAAAGTCTGGATCGCCGCTTGCGTGATCGGCGCGAAATCGCGCAGCGCATCGTATGGCACGTGCTTGAATGTCGCGGGGTTGATCGCGAGCGTGCTGATGCCCATCACGAGCGTATAGCCGTCGGGCGGCGCTTTCGCCGCAAGCTCGTGGCCGATCATCGTGCTGGCGCCGGCGCGATTGTCGACGATTACCTGCTGACCGAGCCGCTCCGCGAGTCCCGGTGCAACAGAGCGCGCGACGATATCGGCGCCGCCGGGCGGCGACGTGGGGACGATGATGCGTATTGCGCGTGTGGGATATTGAGGCTGCGCGAGCAAAGCCTGCGACGCTGCCGCCAACAGCGCGGCACTGAGAACAGTGAGAGGCGCAAGCTGCATAATTGTTCACCCCTTTCAATCTTTAACCGCGAAGGACGCCAAGGACGCGAAGGACGCAAAGGAAAGGCACGAGAGATTCCGAAAAGTCGGCGGGCAAACGAAAACGGACTCGCGCGATATTGCCCGACAACTCTTTGAGCCTCCCTTCGCGTCCTTGGCGGTTCAAGCTTTTTTTCCGAATCAAAACGGATAAGGCCCGGGGAAATCGCCGACCCAGGCAGTATGCGTCACGACGCCGCCCTGTGCATTCCACGCATGAACGTAATAGGCGGGCGGCTCGAGCGTAAAGGTCGCTGGCGCATCGCGCGCGAAGTCGAGTGTGATCTGATGCGCGGTGCTCGGCGCCGTGCAGGCGAGCGTGCCGGCGAAACGCGCCTGGATCGGGCGATGCAGATGGCCGCAGAGCACGCGTTCTATTTGCGGATGCTTTGCCACGATCTCTGCGAGCGGCTCGGCCGCGGCTAGCCCGATGTCGTCCATGAATGCGATGTGCGTCGCAAACGGCGGATGATGCATGAGAAGCAGCGTCGGTCGCTGCGGCGCTGTCGCGAGTGTCAGTGCGAGCCATTCCAGGCGCTGGGCGCACAATTCTCCGCCGCCCTGGCCCGGAATGACGGTATCAATTGCGACGATCCGCAGCGCATGCTCTTCGATCGAGTACTGGATAAAAGGCGGAAACTGATTAAGGTACGCGTGATCAGGAAACGCCGCGCGCAGCGCTTCACGCTCGTCGTGGTTGCCGGGGATCAGGTATACCGGCATTGCGAGCGGTGCGATTATTTCACGCAGCAATGCGTATTCTTGAGGCTTCCCGCCGTCCACCAGATCGCCCGTCATCACGACGACATCCGGCTGCTGCGGCTGTTTGAGGATGTGCGCGATGCAACGTTCAAGATTCGCGGCCGTGTCGACGACGCCGTAAGCGAGCCCGCCGCCCGCCATCACATGCATGTCGCTTAACTGACAGACGATCATTGAATCGCGCGCTGCAGTCATGGCGGTTTCGTTGATCTCTGAGGACTAGCGCTTGAGCGATTCGAGCATCGCTTTGATCTTCGGCTCGGGCTTCCAGTAATTCGGGCCCTTGAGAAATTTTCCGTTCGCATCGTAAATCGGCTTGCCGTCGGCGCCGAGCTTGCTCTCGTTGCTGTCCATGATCACATCGAGAACGTCTTCGAGCGGTAAGCCGTACTTTAGAGCTTCCGACCGGCAGTACACCATGATGTCACCGAGCAGATCGGCAATGGCGACTGCAATGTCGCCAGCGTCACCGCCTGTTTTAGCGAGCGCCACGATCTCGTCGATTTCGTGCACCTCGTCGAGCAAGGTGGCTTTGAAT
>JANXRI010000418.1 GCA_025353085.1 Betaproteobacteria bacterium | reverse complement strand
GATCCGGTCGTGACGGAGTATTCGGGCGCCGCGCAGGACTACGATAAGAAATGGTCGTTTTACATTGAAGCCACCACGCGGGAGACGTTAAGGCGACTACCGGTGCGGCCGAATGCGCGTGTGCTCGACGTTGGATGCGGCACCGGAGAACTGCTATCGAGGATCGCGGCTATACATCCCGATGCCGTGCTGGCGGGCATCGATCCCGTGCCCGCGATGCTTGCAGTCGCGCGGGCGAAGCTTGAGGGGCGCGCGGAGTTGCACGTCAGCTATGCAAATTCACTGCCGTGGGGGAATGAAACGTTCGACGTATTGGTTTCCTGCAATATGTTTCACTACGTCACGCACCCGGCGCAAGCGCTCCGCGAGATGACGCGAGTGCTGCGGCCGGACGGCACGCTTGTCATCACCGATTGGTGCGACGACTATTTTGCATGCCGAATTTGCAATATTTATCTGCGCATGACTAACCGCGCTTATTTCAAGACCTATCGGCAAGGTGAGTGCGTCGAGCTACTTCGCGGAGCAGGCTTTGCTACACCGAAAATCGAGCGCTACAAAATAAACTGGTGGTGGGGATTGATGACTGCCGTCGCCAAAAAAAATATGTCATAGGTTGCGTTATTGGTCATCTGTTGTTGTCATCAGACCGCAGCCGCACGTGAACCGAGTTTCGCCAGCAGTGCATTGAGCGTCGCGTATTCGACCGGCTTCACCTGATGCGCGTCGAAACCCGCAGCAAGTGCACGTTTGACGTCTTCCGGTTGCCCGTAGCCGGTCATCGCGATCAGGAATATCCGGTCACCGCACTGCCGACGGATCTCGCGCGCCACTTCATAACCGTCCATGCCGGGCATGCCGATATCGATGATCGCGACATCGGGCGCCCGGCGCAAAGCCGCGCGTAAACCGGACTCGCCGTCGCCCGCGACCTCGACGTCATGTCCCCCGCACGTGAGCAGCATCTGCATCGATGTCAGCGCGTCCTCGCTGTCGTCGATTAACAATATCTGCAATGGCGGCGCGAGTTTGCCGGCAAGCGGCTGAAAGAGATCCGCCTGCGAGCTCACAGCAAGCAAAGGCACCCGCACGGTGAACGTGGCGCCTTGGCCCAATCCGGCGCTCGTTACTGACACCATCCCGCCATGCATCTGCACGAGGCGCTTGACGAGCGTAAGCCCGATGCCCAGACCGCCTTTGCGATGCAGCCCTTGATCGGCCTGATAAAAAAGATTAAATATGGATTCGCGATCCTGGTCCCTGATACCGATCCCGTTGTCGGCGATCTGCAGCACAGCCTGTCCCGCTTCTTTAAAGACTGAGACGTCGATGGAGCCCGTGGCCGCGGTATAGGCGATGGCGTTCGTGAGCAGATTGGTGACGACTTGTTCGAGCCGCGCGCGATCGCCCAGAACGTTCACACCGGCCGCGCAATCAATCGAAATCAGGCGGGTATCCGCGCGCTCGGCCGATTTTATTGCGGCCACTGCTCCCTCGGTGACGGCGCCGAGATCGACCACTGCCTGATCCAGACGAATTTTTCCCGCTACCACGCGCCCGACATCGAGCAGGTCATTGACGAGCCGGGTCAGTTGTTCGGTTTGCCGCGAAATGATCGCCTGCGCGGCGCGCCGGTGGTCGGCCGACAAGTCGGCTCTCTGTAGAACGATCGCTGCATTGCTGACGGCGCTCAACGGGTTTCTGAGTTCGTGGCCGAGCATCGCCAAAAATTCATCTTTTGCCCGATCCGCCGCGCGCAGCAGTGACTGCTCGCGTTCGATGAGCGCCTCGCGCTCGTGGATTGCACTCGCAGCCCCGATCAACGCCTCCGCGACCTCGCGGACTTCGCGGATCTCGGATTGCGTGGGCAAATCCGGCGGCGCTTGTCCCGCGCCGACCAGGCGAGCGGCGGCGACCAGCTCTGTTATTGGCATCGCGATGCGGCGGCCGGTCCGAGAAGCGAACCAGAACGCGAGCCCGCTTGTAAGCAGTGCACCGAATGCCACCAGCGAGGCCGCCCGATAAGCGGCCGCATTCACTTCCTCAACCGGGATGGCGAGACCCACACTCCAACTGGTGAACTCGGATGTTTTGTGCGCTGTGTAGGTCGGTATGCCCTCGACTGTCAAACCGCGATACCAGCCTTCGGGTGACTGGCGGACGGTGGCCCGGAAATTCTCGCTTGCGAGCTCGCCCGGCGAACGAGGCGGCACTCGTGCAATAAAGCGCCCCGTACCATCGATCAGGCCAATGACCCACGTCGCGGGAAGGCGCTGCACGGCTATCAGTTTGGCGAATGCGGCGGGGTGTATCACCGCCGACAGCACATAAGCAACCTCGCCTTTGCGCAGAACAGGAATGCGTATCGGGACGACGTAAGTGTTGGTCGACCGGCCGATGTTAATGTTGCCCGCCGCGGGCCGCCGCGTTGCGACTGCGCGCTGGACGCTTTCGAGGTCCAGTACGATGGGCAACTTCTCTGTTATAGGGCGAATGGTATTTACGAGCTGCTGTCCCGACGGCATGGTGAGACTGACGCTATGCCATTCAGGCTGCGAGTTCACGACGCGCACGGCTTCTTCACGAAATGCCGGCAGCTTGTCTGCCTCAAGGTTGTTTGAAGCCGCGAGCGCAGTCAGCGTACTCACATGACCGCGTACCTCAGCGTCGACCGCTGTCATAAACGCGCGATTGCTGTCGGTCACGCCGCGTCGAAACGATTCGCGTTCGTAGTTTACGAGCACGCCACCCACAACAAGACACAGCAGCATCGGTGGCAGTGCGGCTTGCATCGTGAGCAGAAGAAGCTTTGAGCGCAATTTCATAGTGGTCCCTCATGTGAAGAGAACCGCGCTCTTACCCAGGCGCGCAAATGACACTGCAGCGGGCACAAAAAAACAGCACTGCTTTATATCATTAATCGGCCGGGTTCTGTATCGACAATCTATGCCATTTATATAA
>JANXRI010000379.1 GCA_025353085.1 Betaproteobacteria bacterium | reverse complement strand
CTCCTGGTCGAGATACGGCGTCGGCACCTGGGTCACGATATTCAACACCGGGATCGATTCTGCATACGCTTCGCCCATCGCCGACACGCTGTAGGCGGCGCCTGCACCGACAGTGATCATCCCCACGCCGACCTTGCCGGTGACGCGCGCATAAGCGTCGGCCATGTGCAGCGCGCCGTCTTCGCCGCGCGGCGTGATCAGCCGGATTTTCGGATGGTCGAACAGTTCGTTATAGGCCTCGAACAGGGTACTGCCGAGCACACCAAATACAGTGTCAACGCCGTTGACGGCAAGCGTTTCGATCATGGCCTTGGCTGCGGTCATGCGGGGCATAGCGGACTCCTCCAGACAAAGCTCCGGATCCGCCGCCCGCACCGGGCGGCGGATCCGGAGCGCTGGTTAATTATTTTGCGACAGACCAAATTTATTATACGGGCGGCAGTGCGGACTCAGATGAACACTTTTCACGCCGTGGTTGAACCGATTTCACGCATGCCGGAGCCGCCCCTACGGCTTCATGGTTTCGAGAAACCAGCCGGCGGGCAACGAGCGCCCGATGTTCCGCCGGAGCGCGGTTTCATAGACCTGCCCCGCGACTGCGGCGAACTGCAAGCCCAGCCCGACGTTGTTCTTGAACACGGTGATTTCGTCGGCGTGCGTGCGGCCGCGCGCGCGGCCCGCCACCAGCTCGCTCAAATCGTGAATGGCCTCCCATTGCAGGATGCCCCGCGCAACGGGCACGCACAGATCGCCCTGGTTCTGATTCTGCGCGACCTCCTTGGAGTTTGCGAACACGACCGCCGCCCGCCGCATGGTTTCGTCGTCGAGTTCGCGCCGCTGCTGCCTATCGTCGCCGCTGACAATCGAGACGACATGCGCACCGGGCGCCAGCCAGCCGCCGTCGATGATGGGCGCGCTCGTGTTGGTCGCCAGCACCACGAGATCGGCATCGACCACCGCGTCGCGCGCGCTGGTCACGGCAGCCGCGTCGAGTTGCAGCTCTGCGCGGGCGCGTTGCGCAAACTCGTCGCGGTGCTTAGGGTTAGGGCTGTAAATGCGTACCCGCCGCAGTTTGCGTACCGCGCGCATCGCCCGTAAATGGGCCCATGCCTGCCCGCTACTGCCGAGTAACCCAAGGTCTCCTGCGTCGGCGCGCGCCAGCAGCTGCGCGCTCAGAGCGCTGGTGCACGCGACGCGCGACACCTGTATGTAACCGTCGTGAATGATGGCGACCGGCGCCAGCGACGTCACGCTGAACAGCACGATCAGCCCGCAATAGGTGCCGCCGGGGCCGCGCGGCAATTTCTCCCGGCGCGTTATTCCGTCGGTCACGCTTTCGGAAATGATATCGGATGTCAGCCGCAACGCGATCAGCCCGGTGCCGGGGATCGCCCCTTCCATTGTTTTCAGACAATAGGAAACGCCGGGTTCGGGCAGCCCGACATAGGTCTGGGTGCGCTTGCGATCGACCGCAGTTCCGTCCGCCAACGCGCGATAGGCGGGTATCAGCGCATCGAGGCAGGCGGTGACGTCAAATAATTTCTCGACGTCGTGATTGTCCAGCAGCAGCACGCTTGCACCGCTCGCCGGTGTCACTATCGAAGTATTTTGCATGGACGTTCCACCGGATTATTTTGTCAGTCCGAGTTCGCTCAGCAACGCTTTGTCGACGGCGTACTCGCTCTCAAGGAAGGCGCGCAACTCGCGGCCTGCCATGAAGCTGTCGGTCCAGTATTCCTTTTCCAGGGCCTCGCGCCAGGCGGCGCTCCTGCTCATGCGCCGCAGCGCCCCCTCCCAATAAGCGATTTCGGGCGTGCCCAGTTTTTTTGCACCGACGACGACGCGCCAATTGGCTTTGGTCACGTCGATGCCCTGCTCGCGCAACGTCGGTGTGTTCGCGAGCAATCCGCCGAGGCGTTGCGGCGAACCCACCGCGATGAAGCGTGCAGTACCGATAGTAACCTGATCGATTGAAGCCGCGACCGTCGATACCACCAGATGGATATGCCCGCCGAGTAAAGCCGTTATCGATTCGCCATTGGACTTGAACGACACGATCTTGAGTTTTCTCACATCGACGCCGATGGCCCGCGCGGCGAGACACAGCACCAAATGGTTGGCCCCGCCGCGCGTAGTGATTCCGATGGCGACCGATTCAGGGGTCTTCTTCAATAGCGCCGCGAGGTCGGCAAAGCGTTTGACCGGCGATGCCGCAGGCACGGTGAACACCGTGTACTCGCTCGACAACAGCGCCAGCGCAGTAACATCCAGATAGCGGCTGTCGGAAATGCCGGTAAGAAAATTCGAATTCAGGCTCGGATTGGCGATCGCGACATAATGAGCGTCGCCCGCATGTTGATTCAAATACGCAATTGCCACGGCCTGATTCCCGCCTGCCTTGTTGACGACGGTGAGCGGCACCATGCCGCGGTCCTCCTGCTGCATTATTCTTTGCATCGTGCGCGCGGTCGTATCAGTGCTGCCGCCCGGCGACGACGGCGAGATAATTTCGACCGGCTTGGAGGGCTTCCAGATTTGTGCCTGTACCTGTGCGGCTTCCGACAAGAAGGCCGCGGCGCATGCCATGCACCAGGCAATCCGGCGAGCGAAGCTAGATATGCTCGACAAATTCACGGTAAACCTGAGGCAGTATCCCGCCATGCTTATAGGCGGCAAGCTCCTCATTGGTATCTACGCAAAGCTCCAGTTCGGTGTCCTGCACGATGCCGCTGATGCGATGTATGCGCATGGTCAGCAGAGCGCGCGGCATAAGATGGCCGGCGAGCCCAAGGATATCGAAGACCTCGCTGCCGTCGAGCTTTAGTTCCTTGCATAGCGCCGCCTTGAATTTGAGCGGCAACACGCCCATGCCGATGAGATTGGAGCGGTGTATGTGCTCGAAACTTTCCGCCACGACCGCGCGCACGCCCAGCAGCGCTGGCCCCTTGGCTGCCCAGTCGCGCGACGAGCCGGCGCCGTAATCGCGTCCGGCAAACATGATCAGCGGAATACCGCGGCTGCGATAGATCTCCGCCGCATCGTAGATCGCCAGCACCCGGCCCTCCGGCTGGAGCCGCGTATAGCCGCCCTCAGTGCCGGGCGCCATCGCATTTTTCAGACGCGGCGACGCGAGAGTTGCGCGCATCGCCACCTCGTGATTGCCGCGGCGGATCCCGTAACTGTGAAACTCCTTTTCATCGAGTCCGTTTTCCTTCAGGTAGCGTCCGGCCGGGCCGTCGGCGAGAATGCGGCCGGCCGGCGCCAGGTGATCGGTGGTGATCATGTCGCCGAGAATCGCCAGCGCCCGCATACCGGAAATATCCGTTGGCGGCACCGGCGTCCGCGGCACCGCATCGAAATACGGCGGCCTGCGCAGAAACGTGCTGTCGGCCCGCCACGGGAAAAGTGCGCCGGCCGCGCTGCGCAGCGCACGCCATTCCGGCGCACCTTCGAATAAATGCTCGTAGCTCGCGCGATACAAGTCGGGCGTGAGGCAGTTCGCCAGCACCTGCGCGACTTCGTCGGCGCAAGGCCACAGCTCGCGCAAATAGACTGCCGTGCCGCTCGCATCAGTCCCCAGCGGCTGCGTAATGAGATCGCGAGTGATTGTCCCGGCAATCGCATAGGCGATTACCAGCGGCGGCGCAGCGAGATAGGCGGCGCGCGCAAACGGATGCACGCGTCCTTCGAAATTGCGATTGCCGGAAAGCACGGCCACGGACACCAGCTCGGCGTGCTTGATCGCGCTTTCGATCGCCGGCGCGAGCGGGCCGGAATTGCCGTTGCAGGTCGTGCATCCATAGGCGACGAGCTGAAACCCCAATCGATCGAGCGGCTCGCTGAGCCCCGCACGTTCGAGATATTCGGCGACCACTTTCGAGCCCGGGGCAAACGAGGTTTTGACCCAGGGCTTGATCGTCAGGCCGCGTGCCACCGCATTGCGCGCCAGCAAACCTGCGGTGATCATGTTCGCGGGATTGGAGGTATTGGTG
>JANXRI010000348.1 GCA_025353085.1 Betaproteobacteria bacterium | reverse complement strand
AACCAATCCGAAATTTCACTCCTTGAGCAAGGTTCCCGGCGAAACCGCTTTCACCATCGATTTTCGCAGCCAGGATCCCGCGACTTTGGGAATGGTGACCGAACTTACGCGCCGGCTCGCCGACGAAATCGCGCAGCGCAGGCGCGTGCAATTCGAGCTCGGCGATTTTAATTTGTCCCAGCCCGCACAGATGGACCGGGCGCTGCAGCGCCAGCTTCTTGAGGGTGCCGCGGCGCTATCGATTCCGAGTATGTCGTTGCCGAGCGGCGCGGGACACGATGCGCAGGATTTCGCACACGCCGGTTTTCCGGCCGCAATGATCTTCGTGCGCAATGCGAACGGCAGTCACAATCCTGCCGAGCAAATGGATATGGATGATTTTCGTCTCGGGACGACCTTGCTGACGTGGATGCTGCTGCAGTGAGCGCCTCGGAACGCATCACTTTGATTCAACCCGATGATTGGCATCTGCATGTACGCGATGCGCCGTACATCGCATCGGTTCTGCCGGCCACACTCCGCTGCTATCGGCGCGCGATCATTATGCCGAACCTGCACCCACCTGTTACAACGGTCGCCGCCGCCGCCGCGTATCGCGCGCGGATAATGAGCGCAGTTCCCGCAGGCATCGATTTCGAACCGCTGATGACGCTTTACCTAAGCGACAGTTTCGATGTCGCGGAAATCCGCCGCGCTAAAGAGAGCGGATTCGTGCATGCAGTGAAGCTTTACCCGAAAGGCATCGCGCACAAGGCACAACCCGGTGTCAGCGATATCGAAGTTACGTTTCCGACGCTGGAAGCGATGGAAAAACACGCTTTCCCGCTGCTCGTGCATGCCGAGTCGACCGACAACAACGTCGATCCGTTCGACCGCGAAGCGAAGTTCGTCGAAACTACCCTCGGCCGCATCATAAGCCGCTTTCCAGGATTGCGCGTCGTCGTAGAACATATTTCCACACGCGAAGCGGTCGACTTCGTATTGGCGGCCGGATTCAACGTAGCTGCCACCGTAACGCCCCAGCACCTGCTGCTCAATCGCGGCGCGTTGTTCGAATCGGGCATCCGGCCGCATCATTACTGCATTCCGCTTTTAAAGCGCGAAGAACATCGCCGGGCCGTATTGAAAGCAATTACCTCGGGCAGCCGCAAGTTCTTTCTCGGTACCGACAGCGCACCGCATGCCAAGCATTTGAAGGAAAGTGCCTGCGGCTGTCCCGGTATTTATTCAGCGCACGCATCGCTTGAGCTTTATGCGATGGCATTCGAGGATGCGCACGCGATCCACCATCTCGAAGCGTTTGCGAGCTTGAACGGACCGGATTTTTACCGTTTGCCGCGCAATACGTCGACCGTCACGCTGGAAAAGAAATGCTGGAAATTGCCGGCAGAAATTCAGTACGGCGATGGCGAAATTCTCATTCCCCTTTTTGCGGATAGGACGCTGCCATGGCGACTTGCGACATAAACGAATACAAGAAATCAGGTATATTTATTGTTCAGCACCAAGACAATGGGAGCCGCCAACCATGTTGAAGAAAGCCGTACTCGCAGCAATAATCGCCCCGTCACTGATTGCCCTTGCCAGCGCGCAGACTTATCCCGTGAAACCTGTGCGAATCATCGTGCCCTTCCCGCCCGGCGGCGGCACGGACATCGTCGCGCGCGCTGTCGCGCAGAAGCTCGGCGAATCACTAGGGCAGACGTTTGTCGTCGATAACCGCGGTGGCGCCGGCGGAACGGTAGGCTCCGAGGCCGCAGCCAAGGCGCCGCCGGATGGCTATACGCTCGCCATGGCCACCTCCAGCACCCACGGAGTCGCGCCGAGCCTGTATCCGAAGCTCGGCTACGACCCCCTCACGAATTTCGCGCCTGTCACGCTGGTGGCGACGACGCCGTTCGTGCTCGTCGTGCATCCCGCATTGCCGGTCAAGACGGTTCCGGAACTCATTGCACTCGCCAAGCGCCAGCCGGGCAAACTCAATTACGGTTCGGCGGGCAATGGCAGTTCCAACCACCTTACGGTCGAAATGTTCGACATGCTGGCCAACGTCAAAATGACGCATGTACCCTATAAAGGAAGCGGCCCCGCACTGGTCGATTTGATGGCGGGACAGGTCGATTTGCTTATCAACGACATGTCGTCGCTGATCAACTATGTGAATGCAGGCAAAATGCGCGCGGTCGCGGTAACGAGCTCGAAGCGCAACCCCGCGCTGCCCAAGGTGCCGACGATTGCGGAAACGCTGCCGGGCTACGATGCGGAAGCCTGGTACGGCGTGCTCGCGCCGGCCAAGACGCCGGCAGTTATCACGGCGAAACTGCAAGAAGAGATCGTAAAACTCCTGCGCACGACTGATCTCAAGGACAAGTTGCATTTGCAGGGACTCGACGCGGTTGGCGATAGCCAAGCTGAATTTCTCGCTTACATGCAACGCGACATCGCCAAGTGGGCGAAGGTCGTAAAAGCGTCTGGCGCGCGCATCGACTGAAGCGGAAGAGACCTGACATGGAACATATGTATCTGCCGACGCATCGACGCTATCCCTTTTCCTACATCGACGATCGCGCGGACTATAGCTGGCCGGAGGGCAAACGCCTGGCGTTTTTCGTCGGCACCAATCTTGAGTACTTCGCGTTCAAGACAGGTGACGGTGCGCTAGATAACGCGGCAATCAATGCGAAACAGACGCATCGCAATTATGCGTGGCGCGACTATGGCCTTCGCGTCGGACTGTCTTACATGCTCGACATGCTGGACGAACTGAAATTACCGGCGGCGCATAACACAAACAGCCTTCTTTATGACTTCCGTCCCGGGATCTTCAAACGCATTCGCGCGCGCGGCGACGAAATCGTGGGTCACGGGCGCACGAATTCCGAGCATCAGGACCATATGTGGGAAAT
>JANXRI010000319.1 GCA_025353085.1 Betaproteobacteria bacterium | reverse complement strand
ACAGAGAGCGATGTGGTGGGAGCACGGGGGCGTGAAAAAAATGCCTGGTGGCACGCCGGCGGCGGTTCCCGTTTTCTACCGTATCAAAATCGTGCAGATTACCGGGCGCCGCGCCACTGTTGAACCGGGGGCGCCTGACATAAGGCAGTCCACGGCCAATCCGGCTAAAAAAAGTTGGCTAGATAAACTCTTGCGGCGAGTCCGGCGAAGGTAAGCAATCGTTCCTCCCGATCCGTTATCTGCGGACCCGTCACGCGTGTCGACCTGCAGCACGGCCCCGACGTCAGACGATGTATTCAGCATGGCGGTTCCCCTGCGGGATAGCGCAGCTTGCCGTACATGTATTCGCGTGTCAGAGCAGATAGAGGAGCTGGAATACTCTGATCAGAGGCTCGTCGAGCGCCGAGAGATCCACGCCTTTATTCCCCTTTCATTCTGCTCAACGCCGTGCCATGCCTCGAATAGGCACGAGCTCAGCACGCTCGTGGACCAGTTTTGCCTTCTGGCGAGCCCTCCTCAAGGTATTGGTATGTTCCGCGCTTTCGAGAGGCACATTAAATGAGTGTCAATACCGGAGGATAGTGGGCGGTGATCGAGGGGAGTGTTACTCGCAGGACCACTTCGCGAATTGATCTATGTCAAACCATCGACTCGCCATGTCCTTAAACTGAATGCCACAACCGAAGAATGGGCATGCAACCGCGTAACATCATGTCGTCACCCCAGTTTTTCCACTCGAAAGCCGAAACGATGCTTGCTGAAATAGCGACAGTGGAAAGCGCCTCGAACAGGAACTGCGCCGACCCGTCGCCCGTCGCTTTTCTAAACAATTCTGCTTGCTTTCCCCATCCCGTCGGCGAGATTCGGATCATCGAGACGCACATTTCATGGGTAGTTCTAACGGGTGAATATGCGTACAAGATCAAGAAACCGGTGAATCTCGGCTTCCTTGATTTCAGTACCCTCGACCTGCGCCAGCACTACTGCAATGAAGAACTGCGACTCAATCGGCGATTTGCTCCGTCGACCTATCTGGAAGTTGTTACGTTGCGCGGCACGGCCGCGCGACCTGCGATCGGCGGTGACGGGCCGATTCTCGACTATGCAGTCAAAATGCGCGAATTCCCGCAGGAGGATCTCGCCGATCACCTGCTCACACGCGGTGAATTGCCGCCGGAACGGGTCGTCGAGATCGCACTTAATACCGCAAGGAGCCACTTAACAGCCTCGGTTGCAGACGGCGATATGCGGCATGGCGACACGCAATCAGTGCTCGATCCCGCACTTCAAAATTTTTATCAGCTTATGCAGCTGCCCTGCGAACACAACGACGAATCCAGGCTCCGCGCGCTGAGATTGTGGACCGAGCGTGAATTCGATCGCCTGCGTGAGTCATTTGCCCGCCGCAAGCTCGAGCGCCACATTCGCGAATGCCATGGCGATCTTCATCTCGGGAACATCGTACTGCTGGATGACAGGATGACCGCGTTTGACTGCATCGAATTTAACGAACACTTGCGTTGGATCGATGTCATGAATGAGGCGGCGTTTCCAGTAATGGATTTCGCCGATCACGATCGGCCCGATCTGGGCAACCTGTTCCTCAATAGTTATCTCGAAGAAACCGGTGACTATGAAGGTATCGTTGTGCTCCGCTTTTATCTTGTCTATCGCGCCATGGTGCGCGCCAAGATCCATCGCATACGCGCGCAGCAGGCGCAGGCGACCGCAGAGCGGGCACGGCTCGAAAGCAAGTTTCGCGGCTATCTCGATCTAGCGATCGGTTTTGCGCATTCCGGCAGGCCGGCTATCGTGATCATGCACGGCCTGTCCGGATCGGGCAAAACCACAATAGCTCAGCAACTGTCGCAGTCCTTCGGCGCAATCCGGATCCGCTCCGATGTTGAACGCAAACGGCTCATTGGGCTCCGCGCCGTCGCGCGCACCGGTTCAGCGGTCGGTGTCGGGCTTTATCGCGAAGATGTAACGCGCGCTGCTTACCATCGCATCGCCAGGCAAGCTCTGGATATCTCGGAGGCGGGTTTTCCTGCGATCATTGACGCGACATTTCTGCAGCGCTGGCAACGCGACGATATTCGCCGAGTCTGCGACGGATTGCATTTGCCGTTCGCGATCGTGAGCGTGAAAGCGCAGGAACAGACTCTGCGAAGGCGGGTTGCACGCCGCTTTGCCGGCAAGAGCGATGCTTCGGAAGCCGATATGCAGGTTCTCGAATATCAACTGACAATGCAGGAACCTTTGTCGGATGAGGAACTGTTGTTGGCCGTTACTGCTCACAACGAATGCCCCTCGGGGGCGGGGCGCGCCCAAGTCGCGCGCGCGCTTGCTTCGCTTCTGGGCTTTGCCGACCTGCCGCTCGGTGGATGCGGTTAACGATTTTAGATTTCTAGCGGTCTAAACAGCCCAAGCCTGCAAAGGAGTACGCATGTATAAACGAATTTTGGTCCCGGTAGATGGGAGATTGACA
>JANXRI010000291.1 GCA_025353085.1 Betaproteobacteria bacterium | reverse complement strand
CGCCGGCTCGAGCATGCGTTCGATCGCGCGTCCCATTATCAGAGCCACCCTGCGCCAACCGCCGGCAGTCCGCAGGTCATCCCCACGGCGCATTGAAATCTCTCGCATAGTGCGAGCGATTTGACGCCGCTGTCGCGCCCGGTCACCTATCGAGCTTTTCACAAATCATTCCATCGCTCGATTCCCTCACCCCCGGTCCCTATGCCCCGAGGGCGAGGGGAACGTCGAGCAAAATGCGCTGTCGCTTATTTTGGAATCATCAATAATTCGCATGGCCAAAGCAAAATCGATTTATACGTGCACCGAATGCGGTGGCCAGGCCGTCAAATGGCAGGGCCAGTGCCCGCATTGCACCGCGTGGAACACGCTGGTTGAAACCGTCGCGGAAACCGCGGCCGCCGGCACGAACCGGTTCACTGCCCTCGCCGGCAAAGGCAGGCTGCAGCGCTTAAGCGAAGTCGAGGCGCATGAGGAAAGCCGCGTGCCCACCGGCCTGACGGAATTCGACCGCGTGCTGGGCGGTGGCCTCGTGCCCGGTGCAGTCGTGCTGATCGGCGGCGATCCGGGCATCGGCAAGTCGACCCTGATGCTGCAGGCGCTGTGCGCAGTCGGCGCGCGGCACAAAGTGCTGTACGTGAGCGGTGAGGAATCGTCGCAGCAGATTGCGCTACGCGCGAAGCGACTCGCGCTCGATGCGTCGGTGTTGCATCAAATCGCGGAAATCGGGCTCGAAAAAATTCAACACGTGCTGCAGACGGAAAGGCCCGCGGTAGCGGTCATCGATTCAATCCAGACACTTTATTCGGATGCCCTGCAATCGGCGCCCGGGTCGGTCGCACAGGTGCGCGAGTGCGCGGCGCAGTTGACGCGGCTCGCCAAGTCGAGCGGCATCACTGTCATCCTGGTCGGCCATGTCACGAAAGAGGGTGCGCTCGCGGGCCCGCGCGTGCTCGAACACATTGTTGACACCGTGCTTTACTTCGAAGGCGACACACATTCCAGCTTCCGGTTAATTCGCGCAGTCAAGAATCGATTCGGCGCTGTCAACGAACTCGGCGTATTCGCGATGACCGAGAAAGGCCTCAAAGGCGTGTCGAATCCGTCGGCGTTGTTCTTGTCGCAGCACGCGGAGCCGGTCGCGGGATCGTGTGTGCTGGTCACGCAGGAAGGCACGCGGCCATTGCTCGTTGAAATTCAGGCGTTGGTGGACGCCGCGCATACGCCAAATCCGCGCCGTCTGGGCGTCGGTCTCGAGCAGAACCGGCTTGCGTTATTGCTCGCCGTGTTGCACCGGCACGCGGGAATCGCGTGTTTCGACCAGGACGTGTTCGTGAACGCCGTCGGCGGCATGAAAATCACCGAGCCCGCGGCGGACCTTGCGGTGCTCATGGCGATCGTGTCGTCGTTGACCGATCGCGCTCTGCCAGCACGGCTGGTGGTTTTCGGCGAGGTGGGTCTCGCGGGTGAAGTGCGGCCGGTTCAGCGCGGCCAGGAGCGACTTAAAGAAGCCGCGAAACTCGGCTTCACGCATGCGTTGATCCCGGAGGCAAATCAGCCCAGGCAGGCGATTGCCGGACTCACCGTGGTCGCCGTGCGGCGTGTCGCCGATGCCGTCGCGCAAATGCGCGAGGGATTCGGTGTTTAGCAGCTACAGGAGGATTTTGTTTTGGCGTGCTGCCGGAGACTTCAAGAGGTAAGATTCTGCAGTTTGTATTGCCCGCGCAGGCGAGGGTAGCGTTGGCGATAGCACAAGCAACGAAGTTAAAAAACGATTTGCCATAGAGGACACAGAGTTCGCGAAGGAATAACAGACCAGAGAAGAACGAGAGACATGCCTGCGCATCTTTCGGTGTTCCCTGTGTCCTTTGCGGCTGAACTTTAGACAAGCATGAGCGACGACTACATCCTCGAAACGAAGAACCTCGTGAAAGAGTTCAAGGGCTTCGTCGCTGTCAACGACGTGAGTTTGAAAGTAAAACGCGGCAGCATTCACGCGCTGATCGGGCCCAATGGCGCCGGCAAAACGACGTGCTTCAACCTGCTGACGAAGTTTCTCGAGCCGACGCGTGGCAGCATCTTTTTCAACGGCATCGACATCACCCGCGAGAAGCCGGCCCAAATCGCGCGTCGCGGCATCATCCGCTCGTTTCAGATTTCGGCGGTATTCCCGCATTTGACCGTGCTCGAAAACGTGCGCATCGGTTTACAGCGCAAGCTCGGCACGTCGTTTCATTTTTGGAAGTCGGCACGCACGCTCGACACGCTTAATGCGCGCGCTCTCGAGTTGCTCGAAGCGGTCGACCTCGCTGCATTTGCTGATACGGTGACAGTCGAATTGCCGTACGGACGCAAGCGCGCGCTCGAAATTGCGACGACTCTCGCGCTGGATCCGGAGTTGATGCTCCTCGATGAGCCGACGCAGGGTATGGGGCACGAGGACGTCGGCCGTGTCGTCGAATTGATCCGCAAGGTCGCAGCCGGACGCACCATCATGATGGTCGAGCACAACCTTAACGTCGTCGCCGATCTGTCGCATACGATTACCGTGCTGGCGCGTGGCGCCATACTTGC
>JANXRI010000280.1 GCA_025353085.1 Betaproteobacteria bacterium | reverse complement strand
ACAGCCATTCGCGTTTCGATCTGCGCGAGGGTTTTCGCATCGTCGTGCGGCGCTATGCACACACGATCCGCTTGTTGCATCCGGTCGGGCACGATTACTACAATATGCTGCGGGCCAAGTTGCACTGGACGGAGTTTTATTAACGGCAAGGATGAAGGATGGACGATGAAAAAAACCCGCCTACGGCATGTTCCATCTGATGCTGCCTTGAGCATTCATCCTTCATCCTTGAATCTAACGTGCTGCGCGCGCTGACTATCACCGACTTCGTGATCGTTGACCGGGTCGAGCTTGAGTTCGGCGCCGGTTTTACGACTCTCACGGGCGAGACGGGCGCCGGCAAGTCAATTCTGATCGATGCGTTGGCGATTGTGCTTGGCGAACGTGGCGACGCGGCGGTGGTGCGCCAGGGCGCGGACAAAGCCGAGATCAGCGCCGAATTCGATATCGCGAAAATGCTGCCGCTCAAGCACTGGCTCGCCGACCACGATTTGGCCGGCGATGACGATGTGTATCTGGTGCGTCGGATCATCGACAGTGGCGGACGCTCACGAGCGTTCATCAACGGCCGCAGCGCGACGGCGACTCAATTGCGCGAGGCCGGCGAGCACCTGGTCGATATACACGGCCAGCATGAGCATCAATCGCTGCTGCGCAGCGCGGCGCAGCGCGGTCTGCTCGACGCGTATGCGGGACTTGAAGACGCCGCCGCCGTCGTCGCCGACGCATGGCGCGCATGGCGGGAATTGCGTGGCCAGCTTGCAGCGCTCGAAACCAACGCCGCCGCATACGCGAGAGAACGTGAAGAACTTGAATGGCAGGTGCGTGAACTCGAGCAGTTGAAATTCAGCCCCGACGAATGGCAGGCGCTGAATGCCGAGCACGCTCGGCTCGCGCACGCGCAAAGCCTGATCGAAGGCGCGCAGTACGCAATGGATACGTTGTCGGAGGGCGACAATTCGAGTGTCACCCTGTTGAGCGCGGTTGCTTCGAAGCTCAACCATCTGCGCGAGTTCGATGCGCGGCTCAAAGACATCATCGACCTGGTCGGGTCGGCGCAGGCGCAGGCGCAGGAAGCGGTGTATATGCTGCGCGATTACCAGCTACGCCTCGACATCGACCCGCAGCGCTTTAAAGAAACAGAGCAGCGGCTCGATGCGGTGCATGCCAGCGCCCGCAAGTTTCGCGTCACACCCGAAACGATTCCGGACGCACTGACGAAAGCGCAAGCGCGGCTCGCACAACTCGGCGGAAGTCTCGACGTCGAAGCGTTACGTCAGCGCGCCAACGATGCGCACGGCGCTTTTCTCGAGGCCGCGCGCAAACTGAGCGCAGGCCGCAAAAAAGCCGCGAAGAAGCTCGCCGAAAAAGTTACTGCCGCGATGCAGACGCTTGCCATGGCGGGCGGCACTTTTGAAATCGCGTTGAATCCCCTTGCCGAAGGCAGTTCGAGCGGCCTCGAGCAGATCGAATTTCTGGTCTCAGCGCACAAGGGAATCGAACCGCGCCCGCTCGCCAAAGTTGCGTCGGGCGGCGAACTCTCGCGCATCAGCTTATCGATTCAAACGGTCGCGAGCGAGATCGCGCAAGTGCCGACCCTGATCTTCGATGAGGTCGACGCGGGAATTGGCGGACGCGTCGCCGAAATCGTCGGCCAGATGCTGAAGAAACTTGGGATGCAGCATCAAGTCATGTGCGTCACGCATTTACCGCAGGTCGCCGCCTCGGCCGACCATCAGTGGCAGGTGACGAAGGCGGCAGCGAACGGTAAAGTAGCGAGCCGCGTCAATATTCTGGACAGCGCCGAACGCATAGAAGAAATCGCGCGCATGTTGGGCGGCGTTAAAATTACCGAAACCACCCGTCAGCACGCCGCCGAAATGCTCGGCGCCAAAACGTGAGACCAGCAAGGAGTGAGCGATGAACCGTAAAGTAAAACTCGTGGTGCCGGAAGCGCCGGTGCCCGCGACCGCGGCCGTTAAGGCGCAGCGCAAATTCGCGCAAGGCGGTCTGCGGCTGGGCATACTCGACAACAGCAAGGGCAACGCCGATCACCTGTTGAAGTTCATTGTCGATGGCGTGAAGGACGCGGTGCCGGTGGCGTCCGTGGTCATGCTCAGGAAAGACAGCGTGAGCCTGCCTGCGCCGCACCACATACTCGATCAACTGGCCGCGGAGGCTGACTTCGTGGTCAGCGCAATGGGTGATTGAGGGTCCTGCACGTCGTGGAGTGTCCACGACATGTCTGAGCTCCGTAAACGCGGCCTCGTTACCGCCGTCATTGTGTCTGATCCGTTCATCAAGCTCGGCACCACGCAGTCGAAAGTGTTTGGCACGCCGGACTTGCCCCTTGTGAAAATTGCGCATCCACTTGGCGGCTTGTCGCTCGAACAGGTCGAAGGCCGCGCGCTGGTGGCTGTGCCTCAGCTCGTCAAACTCATCAAGGAGCACATGCAATGAGCGATCTCGCCGAACTCTTAAAGGCGCAAGACGCGAGCATCGACGCCGACGACGATTTCGACGCTATCAATCGGCTCTACATGGAACGCGGCTGGGGCGATGGCCTGCCGTTGATTCCGCCGACCATGGAGCGCGTGGAACAGATGCTTGCGTACTGCGACCGGCCATGGAACGAACCGCTCGCAAAAATGGCGCCGCGCTATGGTGAAGCGACGCCGCTGCGCCTCGCGGCCAACGCCGTGATGGCGGGTTGCGCGCCGAATTTTTTTCCGCTGTTCATGCTCGCGATCGAGGCGATGTGCGAAGAGCCGTTCAATTTATACGGCGTGCAGGCGACCACGCATTTATGCGCGCCGCTCGTGATCGTGAACGGCCCGATCGCGCTCGAGCTTGGCGTCAACTCGGGGCATAACGCGTTCGGCCCCGGCACCCGCAGCAATGCGACCATCGGCCGCGCGATCCGGCTGGCGCTCGTGAATATCGGCGGCGCCATTCCGACGCTGGGCGATATGTCGACGTTCGGCGCACCTTCGAAGTTCAGTTACCTGGTGGCCGAAAACGAAGCGGCGAGCCCGTGGGCGCCGCTGCATGTCGAGCGCGGTTTTCCCAAGGAAGCAAGCACCGTCACGGTCATTGGCGCCGAATGCCCGCACAACATTAACGATCATGAAAGCCTGTCCGGCGAGGGCATATTGACCACGATCGCAGGCACGATGGCGACCACTGGTTCGAACGACATTTTTTATTCCGCGCAGCCCGTAATCGTCATGGGCCCCGAGCATGCCAAGACTGTCGCGAACGACTTCAGCAAGGCCGAAGCCAGGCGTTTCCTGCGGGAGCATGCGACGCTTGCGCTCGGTAAATTTTCAAAAGAAAACATCGAGCGCCGTTTTCGCGTGACGTTTAAGGAAAAATATGCGAACGCAGGACTGGACGCGCCGGTCTACGCGGTGCAAAACGCCGAAGACATCATCATTGCGGTCATAGGCGGGGCGGGCAAACACTCGGCCTATATTCCGACGTTCGGCGCGACCAAGGCAGTGACACGTGCATTGAAGCGCAAGGATGGGCAACTGGCGAAGTCGGCGGAAGAGTTTCGGCGCGGGTGAAGGTCAAAAGCTGAAAATCTTTAACCGCAAGGACGCGAAGGAAAACGTTTAGGGACTGATTGATCCGACGCGGGCAATCCTATCAAGTCCAAATTTCGATCTTGTTTTCCTTCGCGTCCTTTGCGTCCTTGCGGTTCAAGTCTTGGTTTTGTTCGGGCAGTTCGGTTTCGTGCAATCTACGTAAAGATGCAACGAATGCTCGTGAATGGTAAAGCCGCGCTCCCTGGCGATGGCGATCTGGCGTTTCTCAATGGCCTCGTCGTAAAACTCTTCGACGCGCCCACACTGCATGCACACCAAATGGTCGTGATGCTCGCCGCGATTCAATTCAAAGACGGCCTTGCCGCTTTCGAAATGATGGCGCACCAACAGGCCTGCCTGCTCGAACTGCGTTAACACGCGATACACCGTCGCGAGTCCCGTGTCGCTGCCTTCCCGCGACAGAATTTTGTACACTTCCTCGGCGGTCAGATGACGCACATCGCTTTTCTCGAACAGCTCAAGAATGCGCAGCCGCGGCAGCGTCGCTTTGAGGCCGATGGTTTTGAGGTCGGTAGGGGAACTCACGCGTGGGCCTGACATCAGATGATGGCTGTTATCATACCGTCTTTCACATTTCACAGCGCGTATCGGCGAGATTGCCGGGAAGCAGCTAATGCAAATATTCGTCTTACTAATCGCGCTGTTGGCGTTGTCGTCATGCAAGCAGACGCCCGATCTGCCGTCGATCATTTCTCCGTATCGAATCGATATCCAGCAGGGCAACGTAGTCACGCAGGAAATGGTCGACAAGCTCAAAGCGGGTCAAACGCGCTCGCAGGTGAGGTTTGTGCTCGGCTCGCCGCTGGTAGCCGATATGTTTCACAACGATCGCTGGGATTACGTCTATCTCATGCAGAAGCAGGGCAAGCCCGACGAGCGGCGGCGGCTGACGGTAATGTTTGACGGCGACAAGCTGGTGCGCCTCGAAGGCGACGTGGTGGCGACCGACAAGGTGCTCGCGCCGGCCGCCGCTGCGCCCGCCAAACCGGCTGCGGCCGCGCCGCAAGTCGCTAAGCCTGAAGCGGCCAAGCCCGCACTCAAGCCGCCAGTCGGGCCGACGCCGTCCGCACCGCCGGCAGCGACGAGCGAAGAATCCAGGCCCGCTGCGAAGGCGTCCGCAGATAGGCCAAACACCGTCGACACCGGTGAGCCGCAAACGGACGCTGTGAAAACCGAAGCGCCGAAAGCCGGTTCTGACGCGCCCGGCGCAGCGAAGGCGGACGCGGCGAAAAAGGATGCGCCAAAATCAGACGCAACAGCGGCCGATGAAAAAAAAGAAGCGCCCACGCGCGGGCTGTTCGGACGGATGCTCGACAAAATCGGGTTTTGATTATCGAGCTTTTCATAAATCATTACATCGCTCGATTCCCTCACCCCCAGCCCCTCTCCCGGAGGGCGAGGGAGTGTAGAGAAAAATGCGCTGTCGCTTATTTTGGCAATATCAATAGAAGCGCGTTTCATCTCGCGCCGAATTGGGAGCAGACATGGCGAAAGTGAAAATCGCGGTGGCCGGCAGCAGCGGACGCATGGGACGCGCATTGCTTGAAGCGGTACTCGCGAGCACCGACTGTGAACTGGCTGCAGCGCTTGAAGTCGCCGGCAGCGCATATCTCGGCAAAAATGCGGGCGAACTCATCGGCGCGCAGAGTGAAACGTTGATCTCTGCCGACGTTGATAAAAATCTTAGCGGTTGTGGCGTGTTGATCGATTTTACGCGACCCGAAGGGACACTCGCGCATCTTGCGACGTGCCGCAAACTCGGCGTTAATATGGTGATCGGCACCACGGGTTTTGACGATGCGCAGAAAAAATTCATCGCTGAAGCTGCGCGCGAAATTGCGATCGTCATGGCGCCGAACATGAGCGTAGGCACCAATCTCGTTTTCAAGCTCACGGATATGGCGGCGCGCGTGCTCACGGATGGCTACGACGTAGAAATCATCGAGGCCCATCATCGCCACAAGATTGATGCGCCGTCGGGCACCGCACTGCATATCGGCGGCATCGTCGCCAACGCGCTTGGCAGGAAGCTCGAAGAGTGCGCGGTCTATGGACGTGAAGGCGTTACCGGCGAACGCAAAGCGCAGACGATTGGATTTTCGACAGTGCGCGGCGGCGACATCGTAGGCGAACACACGGTGATGTTTGCAGGTCCGGGTGAGCGGGTTGAAATCATCGTGCGCGCCGCGAGCCGCGCGACTTACGCCGAAGGCGCGTTGCGAGCTGCCAGATTCCTGGCCGCCAAGAAAGACGGTCTGTTCGACATGCAGGATGTTCTGGGATTGCGTTGAGAGGCCAATATTTTTTTAACCCCGGCTTCAGCGAAACACTTCTTGCAGGCGTCGATTTGCAGTTCGCCGGCTATTGTTTAATTGCCGCCGGTTAAAGTCGGACGGCAGCGCGTTTTTACTGTCGAATCAGTGCATTGTTCTCGCTTGACTCATTGAAGAGCGAAGGCGTTTAGCGTATAATTCCAAGAATTAGAGCGGGACGGGTCGTGTGGCCGGTCCCGCTTTCCATATCTACTCCGGGAGCCCTCGCGTGTCGCATCGTGAACCAGCCATTCTTGTGCTTAAAGATGGCACGGTCTTCCGCGGCACTTCGATTGGCGCGCCCGGTTTCGCCGCAGGCGAAGTCGTATTCAACACATCGATGACGGGCTATCAGGAAATCCTGACCGATCCTTCGTATTGCCGCCAGATCGTCACACTCACGTATCCGCATATCGGCAACACGGGCACGAATAGTGAGGACACTGAATCGGACAAAGTGTTTGCGGCCGGACTGGTGATACGCGATCTCCCGCTGGTTACCAGCAACTGGCGCAGCACCCAGGACTTATCGTCATACCTGCGCGCACAAAAAGTGGTCGCGATTGCGGACATCGATACGCGCAAGCTCACGCGAATTCTGCGCGAGAAGGGTGCGCAGGACGGCTGCGTGATGGCTGCGGCTCATTTAACTGCGACCGACGAGACGGCGGCGCTTAAAGCCGCGCGGGAGTTTCCGGGTCTTGCCGGCATGGATCTCGCTAAGGTGGTCAGCTGCACGAAGCCGTATGAATGGACTGAATCGACGTGGGCGCTTGGCAAGGGCTATGGCGGGAAAATATCGCCGACCCTGCATGTCGTCGCCTACGACTATGGCGTCAAGCGTAATATTTTGCGCATGCTGGCCCGGCGCGGTTGCCGGTTGACGGTGGTGCCGGCGCAAACCACCGCGCAAGACGCGCTTGCATTAAAACCGGACGGTGTCTTCCTGGCGAACGGTCCGGGCGATCCGGAGCCTTGCGAGTATGCAATTCGTGCAACGCGCGAAATCGTCGAGACCGGCTTGCCGGTATTCGGCATCTGCCTCGGTCACCAGTTGCTTGGCCTCGCCAGTGGCGCCAGAACATTAAAAATGAAATTCGGCCATCATGGTGCGAACCATCCCGTGCAGGATCTTGATAGCGGACGCGTAATAATTACGAGCCAGAACCATGGTTTCGCGGTAGACCCCGCGACTTTGCCGGCCAATGTGCGCATCACCCATAAGTCGTTATTTGACGGCACGCTGCAAGGATTTGCGCGCACCGACCGCCCGGCGTTTTGTTTTCAGGGCCATCCGGAGGCAAGCCCCGGGCCGCAGGACGTCGGGTATTTGTTCGATCGTTTCGTGACAATGATGGAAAAAGCGCAAGTCGGCAAAACGAAATCGGCAGCGTTGCAGTAATGACTGCGCACCCTTCACGGCAACATTTAGCGGCAGAGTGTTATGCCTAAGCGCACCGACATTAAAAGTATTTTGATCATCGGCGCCGGTCCGATTGTGATCGGACAAGCGTGCGAATTTGATTATTCGGGCGTGCAAGCGTGTAAGGCGTTGCGCGCGGAAGGTTACCGCGTGGTGCTCGTCAATTCGAATCCGGCGACGATCATGACCGACCCCGACATGGCAGATGCGACTTACATCGAGCCAGTGACCTGGCAGATGGTCGAGAAAATCATCGCAATCGAGCGGCCGGACGCATTGTTGCCGACAATGGGCGGACAGACGGCGCTGAACTGCGCGCTCGATCTGGCCAAGCACGGCGTACTCGATAAGTACGGCGTCGAAATGATCGGCGCAAAAAAAGAAGCAATCGACAAGGCCGAGGACCGCGAAAAGTTTAAAGCCGCGATGGCGAAGATTGGTCTCGACAGCGCGAAGTCGGCGATTGCGCACAGCCTCGAAGAAGCTTGGCAGGTGCAGGCAATGGTCGGCTTCCCGACGGTCATTCGCCCGTCATTTACGCTGGGTGGTGCCGGTGGCGGCATCGCGTATAACCAGGAGGAGTTCGCCGCCATCGTCGAACGCGGCCTTGACGCGAGCCCAACCAAGGAAGTGCTGATTGAAGAATCGGTGCTGGGTTGGAAAGAATACGAGATGGAGGTCGTGCGCGACTGCAAAGACAATTGCATTATCATTTGCTCAATCGAGAACCTCGACCCGATGGGCGTGCACACGGGAGATTCGATCACGGTGGCGCCGGCGCAGACGCTGACCGACAAGGAATACCAGATCATGCGCGACGCGTCGATCGCGTGCCTGCGCGAAATCGGTGTCGATACCGGCGGGTCCAACGTGCAGTTCGCGGTCAATCCGGACGACGGCCGCCTTTTAATCATCGAAATGAATCCGCGTGTGTCCCGCTCCAGCGCGCTGGCGTCCAAGGCAACCGGCTTTCCGATCGCGAAGATCGCGGCGAAGCTCGCGGTTGGCTATACGCTCGACGAGCTGCGCAACGACATTACCGGCGGCGCGACGCCTGCGTCGTTCGAGCCGACCATCGATTACGTAGTGACCAAGGTGCCGCGTTTTGCGTTTGAAAAATTTCCGCAGGCCAATGACCGGTTGACCACCCAGATGAAATCGGTGGGCGAGGTGATGGCGATCGGCCGCACGTTCCAGGAATCGTTTCAGAAAGCGTTGCGCGGGCTCGAGGTCGGCGCCGACGGCATGAATCAGAAGACGACCGACCGCGAGACTATCGAGA
>JANXRI010000279.1 GCA_025353085.1 Betaproteobacteria bacterium | reverse complement strand
TAGCCGTCGGTTATTTGACCGCCCCCTGCTGGCGTAACGCCGCATTCTCTTCGGAGGAAAGGTTAGGCGTTGTTGAACTCAGGCCACGGGAATTCGCAAAGAGGACGCGTTTTGTGGTGCGGACAATTTAAGTCGTATGTGGCCGCTTGTTCAAACCGAGTTCCACTGCCAGGCGTCCGGCTACCTGCCGGAAAAGCGCGGGCGCCACCCGGCCGAGTTTGGTGGCGTTGGCGACTTCGATGGTCGCAATTTTCGCAGTGCGAATCACGGAAGGAACCGGCAGGCCGGCCACCGCCAGATTGCTTACCGGCACGTCGTCCGGGCACCCCCGGTTCTCGGCGCTGGTAATCATGACCACCCATAAAAGTCCGTGAGCGTCCTCGATACCGCCGACGGATACCACCAGCGCGGGTCTGGATTGACGCGTCGAGCGATCGGTATAGGGGAAAGGCACTTTGATGACATCGTCCTGCCTAAAGCTTGGCATAGGCCTTTGCGTCCGCTGCTGAGTTCCATTCGTTAAAGGCGCGGAACGGATCGTTCGTATGGCCGCTGATTTTTGCTTTGGTGAGAATCACGCGCTGATCATCGATTTCGTACATCAATTTATCCCCAGGTTGCAGATGCAAGGCGGCCCGCACGGGCTGCGGGATTGTCGTCTGTGCCTTGGTTGTCAGCTTGCTGATAATCATGTGATGGCCTTGATGCGAGGGTGAAAATTGAGTTGTTTTTTGATAGTAAGGAATTTCCTTACACCCGTTAATCGTCGATAACGCGACCCGCGCCACAAAAAGTTTTTACTGCTGTGTCTTGACGCCAGAACCGTCAGGCCTGTAAAATACCATATCAATTCACTCAAGTATTCAGGAGCAGTCATGAGCGTTCAGGAAATTATTAAAGAACAAGTGACCAAGAACCCGGTCGTGTTGTACATGAAGGGTTCGCCGGATTTTCCGCAGTGTGGATTTTCCGCCAACGTGGTCGGCATTCTGCGCGCGTGTGGCGTCGACAACTTCTACGCCGTCAACGTGCTGGAAAACGCGGACATCCGTCAGGGCATTAAAGAGTTCGCGAACTGGCCGACGATTCCGCAGCTTTACGTGAACGGCGAATTCGTCGGCGGCTCGGACATCCTGCGCGAAATGTACGAAAGCGGCGAGCTCAAGAAAGTACTGCAGACATAATAATTTTTCGGCACTCGTAAAAAAGGGAGCGGCGGCTCCCTTTTTTATGGTCAATGAAATTGGAACTGCTGGCTAGCCGCGCGCCCAGACGTAAAAGTATTGAACGAGCAGCGCCAATGCGGTTATCAACAGCGCGCGCCGAACCCATCGCCGGAATACCAATGCGTCGATGCGATCACGAATCCGCGCACCCGCAAAACCTGCCGCCACCGCCACCACGCAAAAAGGCAGCGTCGCAATCCACTGCGCTGACGACACGCCGCCGTGCAGCGTGAGCACCGCGAATTGCGTCGACTTGCCGACGAGAAAGCACAGCTGCATCGCCTGCACCATCATGGCGGGGGCCAGGCCCAGCGCCAGGTAATAGATGATCAAAGGCGGCGCCGCGACATTGGCGGTGCCTTCAAATAGTCCGGCTGCAAAGCCGGCCAACGGGGCAAATGCTTTTTCGTGTCGCTTAACCAGCGGCCACTCGCCGCGCGACAGCCGGTCGAGGTTCAGGTACACGATGATGATCAACGCCAGCAGCAATTGATATGGCGCCTGCGGCGTCGCCACAAAAATTAACGTGCCGGCAAGCGCGCCGCAGGTTGCATATACCGGCATCAACCAAAAGCGTCGCAGCGTCAGCCGCAACGGTCCGCTCGTCACGAGCGTGATCACGACGGTCGCGAGCGTCGGCAGCAGCACGATGATGATTGCTGTGCGCATATCGACAATCATCGCGACCATCGGCGTCGCGACGAATGGAAAGCCGAAGCCGAGCGCGCCCTGCACGAAACCCGCCAGAAGCACGGCGAAAGCGAGCCACGCGATTACTGCGACAGGCAGCGATTCGATACCGATCATTGGTGCGGCTGAATTGAGGGCGGATTCACACGAGTCACCGTTATGCACACGTATTCTAACTGCGCGACTTCCCTGGTGTAATGCGGACTCGCATTGACACTCGCAATATGTCGGGCGATACCGCGGCCGCGGATATCCCGTTAACATTACGTATTTCTGAATCAGGTTTTAATATCGGCGGGCACCACCGCGAGAAACTGCTGACTGCCGGAATATATTTTTGACTCAAGGCGGACGCCATATCCAGTGCCCGGTGCCTGGTTCGAGCGTAAAGTTCGACAATCGACGCACCGAACAGGTCAAATGGAAACATACGATTACGTGATCGTCGGCGCGGGTTCCGCAGGCTGCGTACTCGCCAATCGCCTGAGCGCCAGCGGGAGGCACTCAGTGCTGTTGCTCGAAGCGGGGCCGCGCGACAACTCGCTGTGGATTCATCTGCCGATCGGCTATGCGAAGACCATGTTTCATCCGGTCTACAACTGGGGTTTTTATACCGAGCCTGAACCCGCGATGAACAACCGCCAAATCTACTGGCCGCGCGGTCGCGGCCTCGGCGGTTCGAGTTCGATCAACGGTTTGATTTACGTGCGCGGCCAGCACCAGGACTACGATCGCTGGGCAGCGCTCGGCAACCCCGGCTGGGGCTGGAATGACGTGTTGCCCTATTTCATCAAGAGCGAAGGCAATTCGCGCGGCGCTGGCGAATATCACGGCGGCGACGGGCCGCTCGGGTGTTCTGACATCGGCGAAACGCATCCGCTGATGGAGGCGATCATTGCCGGTGCGGGCGAACTCGGCGTGCCGCGTAACGATGATTTCAACGGCGCGCAACAGGAAGGTGTCGGCTATTACCAGTTGTTCACGCGCAGGGGCTTGCGCTCTTCGGCCGCGGTTGCGTACTTGAAGCCGGCACGCGCGCGCGCGAACCTGCGAATCGAAACCGATGCGCGCGCATCCGCGCTGGTGATGGATGGCACGCGCGCGGTCGGCGTGCGCTATCGCCAGCACGGCGTCGAGCGCGAAGTGCGTGCGGCACGCGAAGTCTTGTTGTCCGCCGGCGCGCTGCAAAGCCCGCAGTTGCTGCAGTTGTCGGGCATCGGCAACGCAGCACTGCTGCAATCGCACGGCATACCCGTCGTGCATGATTCGCCGGGCGTGGGCGAAAATCTGCAAGACCATTTGCAGGCTCGCATCATGTACAAAGTGAAACAGCCAATAACGCTTAATGATGCACTGCGCAGCCCGTGGGGCCGGCTCAGCATGGGCTGGCAGTGGCTCAGGCATCGCAGCGGCCCGCTGGCGATCGGCATTAATCACGGCGGCATGTTTATGCGCGCGCTGCCCGCAGCGGTAACACCCGATATTCAGTTTCACTTCGCGGCACTGTCGGCGGAAATGGCCGGCGCCGCAACTCATCGCTGGTCGGGCTGCACGTTTTCCGTATGCCAACTGCGCCCGACCTCGCGCGGCACGGTGTCGATCAAATCGCGCGACCCGTTGGCAGCCCCGGCCATGCATGCAAATTATTTATCAACCGAAATCGATTGCCGCACGATGGTTGAGGGGGTGAAAACGGCGCGCAGACTCGCCCGTACCCAGGCGCTGGCCGCGCTCGTCGGCGACGAATACCGGCCCGGCGACGATGTGCACAACGACGATGAAGTGCTCGAATTCGTGCGCAACTATGGCGCGACGATATTTCATCCGGCCGGCACCTGCAAAATGGGATCCGACGACCGCGCGGTCGTCGACACGCGCTTGAAGGTGCATGGCGTGAGCGGGTTGCGCGTGATAGATGCATCGATCATGCCGACCCTCGTTTCCGGCAATACCAACGCACCCGTCGTAATGATCGCCGAGAAAGCGGCCGATATGATTTTAGAAGAGACGGCGCGTGCTTAGCGCTCTATAAATTGTCACCACTGGTGTATTCAACTACGATGAAGTGTTTCGCCCCATCGCGCATGCCAACCACCATTCAGGAGAAACGCCGTCATGAGTGAATCTAATCCGTATCAGCCGCCCGGTGCGCCAGCCGTGACAGTGGCATCGCCTTCCGCTTCAGAAGTTTCATTTTCGGCTGCGCCGCGTGCGGTTGGCGCCGGCCGCGGTTGGGAGTGGATCGCCGAAGGTTTCAATTTGTTTAAGAAACAACCCGGCGTGTGGATTTTGGTCGTGATCGGATTTGTGGTTTGCACAGTGCTGATAGCATTGATACCGGTGATCGGACCAGTGGTCAACATGCTGCTGCTGGAGGTATTCGTGGGCGGCTTGATGCTCGGCTGTCGCGCGCTCGACCGCGGCGAGGGCTTTGAGATCGGGCATTTGTTTGCCGGCTTTAAGCAGAGCACCGGTGATTTGGTGGTGCTCGGCGTACTGGCGCTGGTCGGCTGGTTCATCGTCATGATTCCGGCAGTCGCCATCGTCGGCTTCGGCGCCTTTATGTCGATGATGATGGGCGGCGCTGACGCTGCGATGAATTTCGGCACGATGGGAATGTCCGTCATCATGACGATGAACCAGCCGACCAGCGCCAGTACGCCGAGCACCACCAAATCACCGGTGCTCTGC
>JANXRI010000269.1 GCA_025353085.1 Betaproteobacteria bacterium | reverse complement strand
ACGCCGTTCGTTCGAGAGCCGCATGATATAGAGCGCGTTGCGAATGGGCGCCAATGGATTGCGCAGTTCGTGCGCGAGGGTCGCGATAAACTCATCTTTCTTCTTGTCGTCTGACACCAGTTTTTGCTGCCGGCGTTTTGCATCGTCGATGTCGGTCGACGTTCAGCGCCTGCCGCTCGGCGTCGTAACTCCGACCAGCGTATCGCGCGTCAAAATCTCCGCCAGCCTTTCCTCATCCCACCCCTCGGTGCCGGCAGGCCGCAGCGGAATCACCAGATAACGCATGTCGGCATTTGAGTCGTGCACGCGCACAGTCACTCTGTCTGGCAGCACGGTGCCGAATTCGCGCAGCACCGCGCGCGGCTCGAACACTACGCGCGAGCGGTAGTTGCGGGACTTGTACCAAGATGGAGGCATGCCGAGCAGGGAGCGAGGATAACAAGAGCACAGCGTGCAGACGATGAGGTTGTGAACCGCCGGCGTGTTCTCGACCGCGATCAGGCGATCCGCTTCGAGATCGATGCCCATTTCCGCGCACGCCGCCTTGCCATCTTCGAGTAAGCGCTGCTTGAATTCGGGATCAAGCCAAGCACGTGCGACTACGCGAGAACCGCGGTAGGGCAGGTCTTCCTCAAACTGTTCCATGCGGCTGCGCACTTGGTCGGCGGTGATCACGCCCTTGGCTTCAAGGATCTCCTGCATCGCGCGGCTCATGATTTCGAATTCGGACGGCGGGCCTTCGCGCGGCACTTCGATCGCGGTGTGCGCGTCACCGGCATGATCGCTGCCGGGCGAATGACCGTGATCGTGATCGTGCGCATGTGCGGATTGTTTCCGTGCGTAAAAATCGAATTTGGTGCCAGACATGGTTATCCCTTCGGGGCGGCGGTGATCGGAACGAGCCAGTGCTCGAAGAGTTCCATTTCGATGATGTCGTGCGCGGGGCCGCTGTAACTCGGCCATACGTGGTGCTGGGGAAACCGTACGCGATAGAGCACTTTCTTCGGTTCGCCATCGAACCCGTAAGCAATTTCCTCCGGGTTTGGAAACGCGCCGCAGATGCGCTCGATCACACCCTGCTTACCACGGATGTAATAGGGCGTGCGGCGGTGCCCCGGCGGATAAATTTGTTTGACGCAGACGGGGTCGCCGACATTGAAGCGATGACCCGGTGCCGGCGCATAGGTCGAGGGCCGCGAGATCATTTCTGCGAGGCATTCTTGAGAGGCGATTCCATTTCATCAGGCACGTTGAAGCGCTTGCGGATCTCGTCCATCTTCGCCCGCAACTCGCTTTCGGTGATGAGGCCCTTTTCAAGCAGCACGGTGCGCAGCGCGCTGGTAGTGCGCTCAAAATAGGCGAGCATTGAATACTGGTTCCCCAAGTCCTCGGCGGCGCGGCGCAGCTCGTCGATGCGCACGATGCGCTGGCCCGACAGCACCGAGCGCAGGCCGTTGGCCTGCTTTTCCCAAAACGACATGCCGTGGTCGATGGTGTCGACGGCAGCGGCCGATTCGCCGCCGACGTCGTGCGGGCCCTTGTTCATCGGTTGGTCGCTCATCGTGACTCCGTAAGCTGAATGCATGCGGGCAGGATACCGCTCGTGCGGGAACAGCGTCCGCTTGCGAAAACCTGTCTGTGGGATCAACCCACACTTCGCGTCGTTTATGCTATGAAAATTTAGCCTAGCCCAAAGGAGCGGAACGTGTTTCATTATCGCAAGTGGTTTATCGCTGCATCCTCATGTGTGATGTGGAGCCATGCGCCGGCTCACGCCCAGCTATCTGCGTATCCGACCAAGCCCGTTCGCCTGATTTTACCGTTTCGGCTGGGGGCCCCACCGACTTTCTCGGGCGCGCGCTAGCGCAAAAACTCGGCGAGAATCTTGGCCAGCAGGTGATTGCCGATAATCGCCCCGGCGCGGGCGGCAATCTCGGCGCCGAACTCGCGGCGAAGTCTGCTCCCGACCGCTATACGCTGGTACTTTGCGCGCCATCGCTCGTCATCAGTCCGAGTCTTTACACCAAGCTCAATTACGATCCGCTGCGCGATCTATCGCCAATTGTACTGGTCGCGACGATACCGAATCTGCTCGTCGTGCATCCGTCAGTGCCGGCGAAATCCCTCAAAGAACTTGCGCGCCTCGCCAACAATAGGCCGGGTCGGCTCAATTTCGGTTCGGGTGGCGTCGGGACATCGAATCACCTGGCGGGTGAACTGTTCAAGGCACTGACCAAAACTAATATTGTGCATGTGCCCTATAAAGGCGTCGAGACCGCAATGTATGCTTTGCTATCCGGCGAACTCGATATGGTGGTGATTGGCACGCCTGCCTCCGCTCCTCAAGTGAAAATCGGCAAGCTCCGCGCCCTTGCCGTACTGGCAAAAGACCGTTTCGCGGGCTTGCCGCAAGTTCCCACATCTGCGCAGGCGGGTATGCCTGAATTCATCGTCGACACCTGGTATGGCGTGCTCGCGCCTTCCGCACTTTCGCGCGAGCTCGTCGTCAAGCTCAATGCGGAGATCGTGAAAATAATGCAGAGCGTGGGTATGCGCGACAAGCTGGCGATAATGGGAGTGCAGCCGCTGGCAACCACGCCAGAAGAATTCGCGAGCTTCATAAAAACCGAAGCCGTAAAATGGGCTAAAGTGGTAAAGGAGTCCGGCGCACGCGCCGACTAAGCTGTTCCCGTTCCGACTGGAGTCTCGGGCGCTAGTATCGCTAGTATCGCTACAACTGCCTGGTACGATATTGAGCCCGGCGTCTGGACTGGGTGCGACCATTCAAACACCATCAGAGGATCGATAGCTCATTTCAGTAAAACAGCTTAGGGGTGGCGAGACCCAGCATTTACTGATGACCTGCCCCCTTCCTCCCCAAGTGAACTCTCTTTATTATTGCGTGACTATTCAGCGTGTAGCTATTGTACAAATTGTACGCAGTGTGTATGCTGTGATGCATGGAAGAACTGCCGGATCTTTCGCGCCTTACGCACGACCAGAAAGACGATCTGATCCGGATGCTGTTTCCGTTGATCGAGCA
>JANXRI010000268.1 GCA_025353085.1 Betaproteobacteria bacterium | reverse complement strand
TGGCGACCGCCGTGATGATGTCGCGGCCGCTCGCACCTTGCAATTCCGCGAGCGCAAATGCGACCGGCACCGTTGGGGACACGGCATGCGTGGGCGGACTCCACATCGGCTCGAAGTCGAGCACATGCGTGGCCATCGCGTGGATATTGGCGGCTTGCACGACCGAGGCCTTGAAGCCAGCGCCCCACACGCTCGCCTGCGGCGCGCCGCCCAGGCGCTTCGCGTGTGCGATCGCGATGGTTACCGGTTGCTCCGCGCATCCCGCCAGCGCTACCGCGACGCCATCCTGAATTGCCTGCTTAACGCGCGCGACACATTCGTCGCCCAGCGATTCGAAGCGCGTTGCGTGAATAATCTCGCAGAGGTCGTTGGTCAGGCCCACGGTTGGTGCTCCCCGGTAGAACGGTCGCTCTAACCCGCGACGATGCGAATTTATAACACGCGCGCGATTTTTACGGGCAATGTCACGGAGAAAGAACTGCAAGCTGCAATGTCATCGCGGCGCCCGGAGTTACTCATGATCGCAGATCCTGTGCGCTCGCGAGCCCGTCCATTTCGTTTATTCGTTAGACTCTCGTCATGTCGATCCACTTCGCCCTGGCGCTCGCCTTGTTCAACATGAGCAGCATGCGCGCCGGCCGCGTGCTGCTGGTGCTATATGCGCTGGAGCTTGGCGCGGCACCCGCCACGGTCGGCTTGCTGGCGGCAACTTTCTCGGCGTTTCCGGCCTTGCTGTCATGGCACGCAGGCAAGCTCGCCGACCGCTTCGGTTCGCGCTGGCTGCTGACCATTGGCGCAGTCGGCGGCGGGCTCGGTATCCTGATCCCGTATTTCTGGCCGGGGCTGCCGGCGATTTTCATCGCGGCCGCGGCCAATGGCATCTCGCTGTCGATCTATAACGTGTCGCTGCAAAACGTCGTCGGGCTCTTAAGCACGCCCAAGAATCGCACGCAGAGTTTCAGCAATTACAGTCTGACCAATTCCGTCGGCAGCCTGGCCGGCCCTCTCATCGCGGGATTCTCCATCGAGCATCTCGGCTATGCAGGCTCGTGCATTCCACTCGCGCTATTGGCGCTGGTGCCGTTGGGCATGCTGTCGATTTGGGGCGGCTCGCTGCCGCGAGGGCGCGGCCGTGGCAAAGACCCGAGCGGCGGCATTCGCGACATGCTTGCCACCAAAGGCGTGAGCCGAACGCTCGCGACGAGCAGCCTGCTGCAAACAGGCCAGGATCTTTTTCAGTTTTATCTGCCCGTTTATGCGCACGGCGTCGGGCTGTCGGCTTCCGCGATCGGCGTTGTACTCGCGATGAATTCGGCCGCGGCATTTGTGGTACGGCTGGCGCTCGCGCGATTGATCGCAAGATTCAACGAAGACCGCGTGCTGGCGAGCGCGTTTTTTGTCGGCGCGGTAAGTTTTGCGCTGCTGCCGCTTTTTTCGAGCGCCGCCGCGCTCGCGTTGATGGCGTTCGCATTCGGACTCGGCATGGGCTGCGGCCAGCCGATCGTCACTATGCAGATGTTCACTAATTCGGTGGCCGGGAGATCCGGCGAGGCGCTCGGATTGCGCATGGCGGTCAATCACCTGACGCGCGTAGTCGGCCCGGTCATCTTCGGGTTGGTGGGTTCCGCGTTCGGCCTCCCAGCGGTTTTTTGGGTCAATGGATTAATGCTCGGCAGCGGCGGGGTGCTCAGCCGCACGCGCGAAACTGCTGGCACGAAACACGAAAAATAGCGTCTAATGAAAGCCGCTTGCAAGAGGAGGAGCTATGTTTAAACATATATTAATGCCGACCGACGGGTCCGGCCATTCAGAACGCGCCATCGAACGTGGTTTCGATCTCGCAAAACTTTGCGGCGCCAGAGTGACCGGCATACACGTCGTGCCGGATTACCGCATGACGATGGCGGAAGACAGCTCATACGATCCAACCCTGCCCGGCAAAATGGCCGACGAAGCGCGGGCCCGAGCGGAGAGTTTTCTCTTGTTCGTCAAAAAAACCGCGGCGGCGCGGGGCGTTGAATGCGACACCGAAATCGCCACCAACTCCCAGCCGTTCGACGCGATCATCAACACGGCTAATGAGCGTCACTGCGATCTCATCGTAATGACGTCGCGCTCGCGCAAAGGGCTGGTCGCGGTGTTGATGGGCAGCGAAGCCACCCGGGTATTGCACCGCGCGTCGATTCCTGTGCTGGTGTTCCGCGCATTAATGAGCGCGGATCATCCGGATGAAAAGCCGCCTGCTGCCGCCAAGAAATAACACCGCAGGGCAGGTAACGTCCGCTTGAAAAATCCTGGCGCGTGCCTGCTCGCGCTGCTGATTTTTGGCGCAGCGACGTGGACGCGCGCCGCCGATGGCGGCAGTGTCGCGCTGGCGGCGGAACTCGCGAAGCAGGAGGCCATCTACAAAAGCCGTGGCGAGCAGGTGCCTGAAGGCTATGTAATCGACCGCTCGTTGCTTTCATATACGCAGGCTTTGCCCGGTGAATTCGATCATGCGCTGGGCCGTCTGCGGCCGGGCGACCGCTGGCTCGACGTCGGCGCCGGCCGAGGTCAGGCGATCCTCGATTACTACACGCCGAAATTTGACATGCTGCATTTCGAGGGCCGCGATGAACGCGGCAGCAAAGCGCAGGGCGTTGCGATCTCGATCGAAGACCGCCGGACGGCCGACTGGCACGAGAAAGCAGCATTGCTGCCGCCCGCCAAAATCCAGTATCTCGCGAGCCGGCGCCTGCGCGAATATTCGCGGGAAGAACTCGGCAAATTCCAGGTCATCACCGATGTGGTGGGCGGCTTTTCATATACGACGGACTTGTCGCTCTTCATGGACAAGGTACTCGCGCTGCTCGACCTGAACGGCGGCTTTTTCACGGTGCTCGCGGACGTGCGCACGCAAGAGGGAACCAACCAGCCGCACTACGAAGGCTCGCCGTTTTTGACGACCATCGCCGGCGTCGACGGCTCGGAGGTGAAAGTCTGCGCGTGGTTGAAAAGCATCAGTTGCGTCAAAGTGACGTGTGAAACGAAGGCGAACTGGCGCCCGCCGATCGAAGCTTTCCACGTGCAGAAGATTTGCCACCAAGTGGCGGTGCCGGCGCTGACCTCGGTGCATTTCGAAGCGGGCACGCCGCCCGAACGCGGCTTTAAACTTGCACAATAAAAAACCCCGCGCGAGCGGGGTTTTCGTTTCAGTAGTCGCGCGGTCAGGCTGGCGCCGCCAGCTTTAATCAGTGCCTCGTGGATTTAGAGGCGACACTAATCCGGCCGTATTCGCGCGGTCTTGATCACGTTGCCCCATCTGGCCATGTCGGCGCGCATGAATGCATCGAGCTCCGCAGGCGTACCCGCGACGACTTCAATGCCATCGGTGGCCAGTTTTTCTTTTGAGGCCGGCGCGAGAAGGCCGCGCTGGAGTTCCGCCTTGCAGGCGCTCGACAATTGCGGGCGGCGTGCCGGCGGGCGCCAATAGTCCATGCCAGGTCAACACTTCGAGCCCTGTCCAGCCGGCCTCCGCCATCGTCGGCAGATCGGGTGCAAGCGTCGAGCGCTGCGGGCTGGCGAGCGCGAGCATGCGCATCCGTCCGGCGTCGCGATAGGGTAGCGCCGTGCGCAAAACATCAAACATCAGATCCGTGTGGCCGCCGAGCAAATCGATGCGCGATGGCGCCGCGCCTTTGTATGGGATGTGCACGAGATCGATTTGCGCCGTGATCTTGAAGAGCTCCATGCCGAGATGATTTGGACTGCCGCTGCCGGATGAACCGTAGCTCAGCTTGCCGGGTTGCCGCTTCGCCAGTGCGACGAGTTCATTGACCGAACGCGCCGGCACCGATGGATGGACAACGAGCGCATTGTATTGACGTGCGAGCAGCGTCACCGGCGTGAAGTCGCGAATCGCGTCGTAGCCAAGTTTCGGATACAAATTCGGATTCACCGTGTGCGTGCCGAAGCACACATACAAGGTGTAGCCATCGGGCGGCGACTTCTCCACATACTCGGCCGCCAGGTTGCCGCCAACGCCCGGCCGCGGCTCGACCACAGTCACCGCATTCCACGCCTGCGTGAGACGCTGGCCCACGAGCCGCGCCATCAAATCGCTGCCGCCGCCGGCCGCGGTGCCGATCACGATGCGGATAGGCTTCACCGGATAGTCTGATTGACCTTGCGCATGCGCTGCGGACAGCAGCCCGGATAACACTGCAAAAACGGTGAGCCGATTGCGCATAAGAATATCCATCAAAAGTAATCGCAGGAAGCTTCCGCCTGACCCGCGGCGCGGTCAAGCAGACCTGCGCAGCCGCGCCCTGCTAATAGTGCGGCGGTACTTCCTCGCCGGGCGTGCGCGTTTCGGCCGGCATGGCCGTCTGCACTTGATGGCGTAGCGCATCCATGGCCTGCTCGAGTCGATCGATGCGGCGTTGCTGCCGGTAGACGGTCTTGTTCAGTTCTTCCAGCATGTCCTCGGCAAGACTTAGTTTCGATTCTATTTTTTCGAGACGCGATTCCATGACGGCTTCCTAATCGACGTGCGTAGTACAGCTATAGTCATCAACGCTGGCGGCGGCGCCGGTGCGCGGTTTATTTCGGCTGAATGGAGATTTCGTTTTTGACCGACGTAACGCCTTTGGTGTTGCGTGCGAGCTTAACGGCCTGGTCGGCTTCCGCTTTGCTCTTGGCGGTGCCACTTAAGGTGACGACGCCGTTGTCATCGGTTTCTACTTTGATGCTCGCCGCACTGACCGTTTTGTCCTTGACGAAACCAGCTTTGATTTTGGCGGTGATCGCGACATCCCTGATATCTTCCCTAACGCTTTCGGGGCCCGATTTCTTGTCGCTGTCCTTGCTGCCGTCGCCGATCACGATGTTATTTTTTACCGAAATCACGCCGCTGATATCGCGCGCGATCTTGACTGCCTGGTCGGCTTCGGCCTTGCTCTTCGCATTGCCCGATAGCGTCACCACCCCGCCTTCCTCGGTATCGACTTTGATGTTGGTCGCGCTGACCGTCTTGTCCTTGGCAAATTCACTTTTGATTTTGACTGTGACCGACGATTCGATCACGGCATCGTTCGCGCTTTGCGGGATCGTCTTGTCGGCTGCATAACCCGCCGCGGGCGCGAGCAGAGCGCCGGTGACGAGCGTAGTGGCGAGTAGTAGATTCATCCTTCACCTGTACGGAATTTGGAGTACAGCGAGCGCGGCGGCAGACAATGCGATGCCGTCCGCCGTTGACGACATTGTGTCTGATACCGCACAAAGGTCTGTACGGAATCGCACATATTTCGATTGAACGCCGCGCATCCGGGACAGGTCATAACGATATCGGCATGCACTAAAGGTTATTGCCATGACTCCCCGTCTGACGATGTTGTTTCTAATTCTGACTCTCGCCGCCGGCTGTGCAGTCGAGCCGCGACACGTCAGCTCGTCCCCGTCCATGACGGGACTCGGCGACATGCACCGGCGCGACCCGCTGCTCGACGCCCAGTGCAGGGTGCCGTGCACGATATCGCCGGGTCCCGGTTGTTGCTGATTTTTCGGATAATTGACTGTGAAGCTTACTGCCGCATCGATCATAGTATTTTTTACCGCTGTTGCGCCCGCCGTCTCAGCGCAAACGACCGACCGCAATCAAAGTGTTCCCGACGCCAACCCGGCGTGCATGGAACGCAACGGCCCCGATTGTGTATTAAGGAGCGACTCCATTGCGCCCCGCGTCACGGCGCCGCCCGTGGGTGGTATCTCCCCGGTAACGACCACGGTGCCGGCAATCACGCCGACGATCATTATTTCGCCATCGGCAACCCGACCATCGTCCGGCCTCACGGGCAGCACCACATCCGACACGTCTTCGACGCCCACTTCATCATCGAACCCTGGATCGGGAACGGGCTCCAACACCTCGACGGGGCCGGGCGGAATATCAACCCCGGGGACTGCGACGACGGGAGCCGGCAGCGTGCGCCGTTAGCGAAAAACAAAGACCCGTGCCACCTGTCAATCTCCGCTGGAGATCGCCTGCGGCCGTCCTTCGAGCGCCGCCTCCAGCGTAAGCCACGGCAGCGCTGCACATTTACGCCGGCCCGGCAGTGCGCGGACCGCCTGCAAAATAGCGAGCCGTCCACTTTCAACGCCGAGCGCGGCGAGTTCTACATCGCTGGCCAGCGCCGAAATAAACCCGCGCAGCAGGGACTTTGCATCGGCGAGCGGGACAGCTTCAATCAGCTCCGTCATCACGGACGCCGACGCCATCGCTATGCCGCAGCATGAACACTGAAAACCGATTTCGCCGATCCGGTCGTCGACCACGTTGGCGTAGACAGTCATCTCGTCGCCGCATAGTGGATTGACGCCGGCCGCGTGATGGCTCGCGTCCGCCAACGGGCGGTAATTGCGCGCGTTGCGAATGTGGTCGAGGATAAATTGGTCGTAAGGGTTGGCTTCGCTCATGGGCTGTCAGCGATTTTGGCGCACGGCTGAATAACTCAAGCCAGTGAGATTTTAATTCGCTGCTTTGGTTCGCGTGCGGACGGCGCGCAGCCGATGATCAATGGTCCGCCGTTATGAATGCGCCGAATTCGGCCATGACTTTTCGCAACTGGCCGAGTATCGCCTCGTCAGTGATTTCACCCGCCGCATTGAATACGCTGCCGGCGCCCGACACCATCAGGCGGCCGCCGAACCAGGGCCGCGTGCCGAGCAGGCGCAGAACCGGTAACCAAGCCTGCTGCGCGAGTACGGTGCCGAAATTACCGGGCGACGCACCGATGACCGCGACCGGGCGGTTGCCCCATACCCGCGGCGCGTCAGCGGGCGGGCGCGTGAGCCAGTCGATCGCATTCTTGAATACACCCGGGATGCTGTTATTGTATTCGGGCGTGACCAGCAACATGCCATCGCAATCCATCACCTGCGTTTTTAGTAGTTGCACGGCCGGCGGCAATCCGGACGAGGCTTCGACGTCGCCGTCGTAGAGCGGGATACCCTTGATCGTGCCAATCTGAAAGTCGATCCCCGCCGGCGCGAGCTTCGCCGCCTGATTGAGGAGCATCGTATTGAACGAGCCTTGGCGCAAACTGCCTGAGATGCCGAGAATTTTTGTCATCACTCGGGACGGATCAAAGTAGGAGGGCCGCCGGTGCTGGGTGCGTTCAGCGGCGGATATTTGTTCGACCGCAGCTACTGCTCGATGTTCACCGCATAGTAGCCGACCGAGCCGGTTTTTGACGTGTCTCTCCATTGATGCGGCGTATGCGCGGGGATTGTGATCACGTCGCCTTTGGTCAGGCGATGCACCGTGCCGCCTTCGATGCCGGACCCGCGAATCTGTCCAGGCGCGGTGTCCCTCGGATCGATCACCGTGCCGCCCGTCACGAAGTCGGCCTCGCCGTCGACGATGATGAACACATGGTTGGTCTTCGCATGGATTTCGGCGTCGCGCTGCTTGCCGCGATTGGCGATGACCGTCAGCCCTTCGTCTTCGATGAGCCGTTCACCTTTAACAAAGGCCGCGGTGACTTTGTCATGATGGATGTAATGCACGCGATTGGGAAAGCCACCGGCGAATGACCAGGTTACTGCGGCCGTCGCTGCGACAAGCATTGCGAGTGCGAGAAATTTCTTCATGTTTAAGGCCTCCTGTTTTTATAAAAAATTAGTGACTATTCAGCGTGTAGCTATTGTACAAATTGTACGCAGTGTGTATGCTGTGATGCATGGAAGAACTGCCGGATCTTTCGCGCCTTACGCACGACCAGAAAGACGAACTGATCCGGATGCTGTTTCCGTTGATCGAGC
>JANXRI010000257.1 GCA_025353085.1 Betaproteobacteria bacterium | reverse complement strand
TACATTACAGACTAATTGATTCTTACCAAATTCACTACACGGCAAAATCAAATTCAAAATCGCGCCCTCATCCCCACCTTCTCCCCAAGGGAGAAGGGGTTTGCTTCCCTCTACCTTGGGGAGAGGGACCGAGGGCGAGGGCGCGGTGTCACCAAATTCTTAACACTCAATAATCTGGGTTCCTAATGAAAAATTTTCTATGCGTTCTCGCCGGCATGCTCGCATTGCCTGCTGCGTTGTATGCGGCACCGGCCGCCGACCCCGCGTCTGCTTATCCGAGCCGTCCAGTGCGGCTCATCACTGGCTCGCCGGGCAGCACGTCCGATATCAGCGCGCGTTTAATCGCGCAGAAATTGAGCGAGCTATGGCATCAGCAGGTCGTCGTCGACAACCGGCCCGGCGCGGGCGGCCTCATCGGCGCGGAGATCGCAGCCAAGTCCGCCCCTGACGGCTATACGCTGATGCAGGGCCATATCGGCACGCAGGCGAGCCCGCAGTTCCTCTACAAGAATCTGGGCTACGACCCCGTGCGTGACTATGCGCCGATCGCGCTCGTGTCGAATTCCGGCATCGCGCTCGCGGTGCACGCGTCCGTGCCGGCGAACAATCTTAAGGAATTCATCGCGTACGCCAAAGCCAAACCGGGCGGTGTCAACTACGGATCGGCCGGCGGCGGCACGAGCAGCCAGTTATCAGGTGAACTCTTTAACCAGATGACCGGCGCGAAACTCGTCCACATTCCGTACAAAGGCGCCGGCTTCGCATTGACCGCATTGGTGGGCGGCGAAACCCAGGCCGCATTCCTGTCGACGACCACGATCAGCGCGCAGTCAAAGGCCGGTCGTATCAAGGGCCTTGCGGTGCTTAGCAACAAGCGCTTCGCGGCAGCACCCGATATTCCGAGCGTCGCCGAAGCGGGCTATCCCGGCATCGAGGCGAGCGTATGGTTCGGCTTGTTTGCACCTGCCAAAACGCCGCCGGCCATCATCGCGAAAATCAATCGCGATGCGGTCGCGAGCCTGCAAACGCCGGAAGCCAGGGCCATCCTGCTGGCGCAAGGCGCGGAGACGGTCGCCACGACGCCCGCGGAATTCAGCGCCTTCGTGAAATCTGAAGTCGCGAAATGGGGCAAGGTCATCAAGGAAGCTGGGATCAAGGCCGAGTGACGCGCGGCGTCTTTTATTGGAAAACCATGGATAAGAAAAGCATGTCGCGGCGCAATTTCATTGCGCTGGTCGGCACCGCGGGCATCACGGCATTGGCCGGCCCTGAACTGATCGGCAGCGCGCTCGCGAACCGCCATCCGCATCCGCGGCCGACGAGCTTGCGGTATCTCGACCGCAACATGTATCGCCGGCACACGACCGTGCTCGCGCACTTCGACGCGGGCGAGGAACGTGGCGCCAAAATGCAGATGATGGCGATTGGTTCCCGCCGTTATCTCTTCAACCGCGGCGACGTGATTGACGTGAGCGATGCGCTGAATCCGAAGATGTTCAACAAGAAAGGTTACGCCGGCAACCAGATCCAGCTCGCGTACAACAAGAGTCTCGGCAAGTGGATCCTGATGACGGGCGCCGGCGTCGCCGGTACTTTCTCGACGCCGCAGGCGCCACATGGCAAGTACGACGAGCCATCGATGATCCAGCAGAATATCAACCAGAAGGGTTTGCGCGGCGTGCGTTTTTATGACGCGAGCGATCCGGCGAAAATCGTGCCGCTGTCGCAATGGAGTTGCGACCAGGGAGATCCGGGGCGCGAAGTGCAGACCGGTTCCGGCACGCACCGCAGTTACTACGACGGCGGACGCTATGCATATCTCGATACCGCGCCCGATAACAGCTTCACGCACATGGAAAGCTCGGTGCGCTATTACTGCAACGGCATGCAGATCATCGACGTCGCCGATCCGGCGCAGCCGAAGTTCGTTGCGAACTGGTGGGTGCCGGGTCAGCGCGAAGGCGAGGAAGACGCGCAGAAAAAATGGCGCGAATACGGCGACAAGGAATCGTGGACCACTTTGCATGGCCCGATGTATGTGCCGAAAAAAGTCGAGGATGGCGGCCGCTATGGTTATAGCGCGTGGGGCGCGTTCGGCATGATGATTCACGATCTGGCCGACATCCGCAATCCGAAATTGATTGGCCGTTTTTATCCGAAGATGGCGGCGGGCTCGCTGCCTTTTCATACTATCGACATCGCACGGCTCGACCGCGGTTTCGTGATTACGAATCCGGAGGTGCTGAATCCCGATTGCAATGAGCCGTATCAGCCGCTGTGGGTGGTGGATGTCAAAGACGTGACCCAACTGCGGCTGCTCGCCAAGTTGCCGGTGCCAGTGCCGCCGCCGGACGCCCCGTATCGTACGTTCTGCGACAAGCGCGGCCGTTTCGGCTCGCACAATCCGCCGCATATGAAAGCGCCGGGCCGGCCCGCTCCCAATTTCACCGCCTACGCTTTCTTCAACGCGGGGCTGCAGATGTTCGACATCAGCAATCCTGCGCGGCCCCGCAACATCGGCTACTTCATTCCGCCGCAGCCCGGCAGCCTCGATGATTACCTCTCCTATCCGCGCGACACGGATGCGGTGTTCGTCGAGTGGGACAGGAAACTCATGTGGGTGGGCGCCGGCACGGGCCTCTATTTGATTGCGTCGCCCGCATTGGGCCAACCGATCCTCGAGCCGATGCCGGTTGCCGAATGGTCGCTGGCCGGGCTCAACGCGGGCCACGCCTGAGCGCGGCATATTTCTCAACCGCAAATCCAACAGCCGCGGCCGCACGGTGTCGTTATAATCCGGTCTCCTCGCGCTGCCTTTCCGGCGGCCGCCAAATGCTGAATACACATTCGCCAGAATCTCCGGAGCAAGTCAATGGCACATAAACCCAAAAAAACCGAACGCACGCTCGTCAAAGCGTCAGGCATCGATCGCAAGAAAGGCGTCAGCAGCGCGCCTGACGGCTTGTTCGATCCGGCGGATCCGCGCCATCGCTGGGATCGTCCGCTGCAGGCGCCGGGCCGCATGCAGGTCGATTTCGAGGAGCGTGTCGATTTTCGCCGGCTGCACGAGTACCGTCTCGCGCGCACTCGCAATGCGCTGTCCAAATCGAAGCTCGGCGCGCTGCTCGTGTTCGATCAATACAACATGCGCTACATTTCGAGCACGGTAATCGGCGAGTGGGCGCGCGACAAATTGACGCGGTGGACGCTCCTGACCGGCAACGGCGAACCGTGGGTATGGGATTTCGGTTCGGCCGCGCGCCATCACAAATTGTATGCGCCGTGGCTGCCCACCAATCATTGCCTTGCCGGCAACGTCGGCTTGCGCGGCGCGATTAATCCGCGCGTCGGTCTCTTTGAAGAAGCGGCAAAAGAAATTTATGACATCCTCGTGCAGGAAGGTGTCGCCGACATGCCGCTCGGCATCGACGTTGTCGAGCCGCCTTTTTTGTTCGCGCTGCAAAAGCTCGGGCTCAATGTGCAGGACGGCCAGCAGGTGATGCTCGAAGCGCGGGAAATAAAAAGTCACGACGAAATCACGCTGCTCAATATGGCGGCGGCGATGGGTGACGGCGTCTATCAGGACATTTTCGAAGCGTTGAAACCCGGTGTGCGCGAAAACGAAATCGTCGCGCTGGCGACCAAGCGCCTGTATGAAATGGGTTCCGACTGCGTCGAAGCGATCAACGCGATCGCGGGCGAGCGCTGCAGCCCGCACCCGCACAATTTTACCGATCGCATGATCCGGCCCGGCGATCAGGCCTACTTCGACATCATTCAGTCGTACATGGGCTACAAGACCTGTTACTACCGCACGTTCTCGGTCGGCATGGCGACCAAGGCGCAGCACGACGCGTATAAAAAAGCGCGCCAGTGGATGGACGGCGCAATCAGCATGTTGAAACCCGGCGTCAGTACCGACCAGGTCGCGAAGATGTTTCCGAAGTCGACCGAGATCGGTTTCGAGACCGAGATGTCGGCGTTCGGGCTCAACTTCTGCCACGGTTTAGGCCTCGGCCTGCACGAGCGGCCGCTGGTGTCGCGGTTAAATTCTCTGAAAGACCCGTACGAATTGAAAGCCGGCATGGTGTTCGCCGTCGAAACTTTTTGTCCCGCGACTGACGGCGTATCGGCCGCGCGCATCGAGGAAGAAGTCGTGTTGACACCGAACGGCGCAAAAATTATTACATTGTTCCCGGCGCAGGAATTGCCGATCGCGAATAGATACTGAAACAAATAAAGCCCCTCCCCCTGTCCCCCAAGGGGATTTCCTTCGGGGCCAAGGGGAGGGAATTAAAGTCAGGAGCACTATAGTGAAGTCAGCAGCAAACAAAAAAGCAGTCGCCGCACCCGCGATTGAAATCGGCCGCGAGACGAAGAGCGAGCTTTACCGCCTGCAGCTCGAACTGCGCTACTGCGAGAAGCGCGCGTACGATCTCTTCCTGCAGAACCTGATCAAGGGTACGAGCCATTTGTCGCTGGGCCAGGAAGCGATCGCGGCGGCATTCGGCGTGGCGATGCGTCCCGATGACTGGACGTTTTGCACTTATCGCGGGCACGCGCATACGCTCGCGCGCGGCGCGTCGATGGAAGGCGTGCTCGGCGAATTGATGGGACGCCAATGCGGGCTGCTCGGCGGCAAAGGCGGCTCGATGCATCTGACCGACGTCGCCAAAGGCGCGATGGGCTCGTACGCGATCATCGGCGCGCACCTGCCGGTTGCAGCCGGCGCTGCATGGTCGGCGCAATATCGCGGCACCGAGCAGGTGGCCGTGTGTTTTTTCGGCGACGGCACGACCAACATCGGCGCGTTTCACGAGGCGCTGAATTTCTCCGCGGTATGGAAACTGCCCGTCGTTTACGTGTGCGAAAACAACCTTTACATGGAATACACGCCGATTTCAGAGGTGACGGCGGTCGAGCACCCGGCCGCCGATCGCGCTTCAGCCTATGGACTGCCGTCCATCATCGTCGACGGCAATGACGCCGATGCCGTTTACAAGATTGCGAGCGACGCGCTCGCCAAAGCACGCGCCGGCGGCGGGCCTTCGCTGATCGAAGCGATGACCTATCGCCATAGCGGCCATTCGCGCGCCGATCCAGGCAAGTACCGGCCGGAAGGCGAACTCGAGCAATGGCTCCTGCGCGATCCGCTCGTCATGTACCGCGACCGTCTGCTCAAAGAAGGTTTTAACGAGCCAACTTTAAAGGACATGGAATGTACCGCCATGGGCAAGGTGGATGCGGCCACCGCGACGGCGAAAGCGTCGCCGCTGCCATCGGTCGACGACATCGAAAAAAATGTATGGGCCGACGGGGGTGCAGCATGGCGGAACTGACCTATCGCGACGCCGTCGCGGCGGGCATCGCGCAGGAGATGGAGCGCGACGAGCGCGTCGTGTTTCTCGGCGAGGACGTCGCGGCTGCCGGTGGCGTATTCAAGGCGACGGTGGGCCTGCTCGACAAGTTCGGTCCCAAGCGCGTGCGCGATTGCCCGATCTCGGAGCAGGCGATACTGGGTGCTGCGATGGGGGCGGCAATGACCGGCTTGCGGCCGATCGCCGAAATCATGTTTTCGGATTTCCTGGCAGTGTGCTGGGACATCGTCGCGAATGAAATCGCCAAATCGCGTTACATGACCAACGGCCAGATTTCGCTGCCGCTCGTGATTCGCACCGCCAACGGTGCGGGCTCGCGTTTCGGCGCGCAGCATTCGCAGGCGGTGGAAAACTGGGCCATGATGATTCCCGGTATCAAGGTGGTGGCGCCGGCGTTCCCCGCCGATGTCAAGGGCCTGCTTGCAGCCGCGGTGCGCGACCCGGATCCGGTTTTATTTTTCGAGCAAAAATCGCTGTATTCGATGAAGGGCGAAGTGCCCGACGGCGAATATGTCGACGAGCTCGGCAAAGCCAAAGTACTGCGCCACGGCAAGGACTGCACGATCGTCGCGCTTGCATCGATGGTGCATAAGTCGCTCGACGCGGCGGTGATTCTCGAAAAAGAGCATGGCATTGCGTGCACCGTCATCGATCTGCGTTCGCTCGTGCCGCTCGATACGCAAACCATTCTCGGTGAAGTGGGCAAGACCGGCCGCCTTTTCACCGTGGAAGAAAACCCGCGCCTGTGCGGTTGGGGTGCCGAGATCGTTTCCATCGTCGCCGAGGAATGCTTCTGGAATCTCGATGCGCCCATCATGCGCATCACCACGCCGCATGTGCCGCTGCCGTCGGCCGATCTGCTCGAAGACAATACGATCCCTTCGGTCGCGCGCATCGTGCGTGAAATCCGCGAGAAGATGGATTATTGAGCGTTTCATAATGGATGACAATCGGAACGCTCAATCCCCCCAGCCCTCCCGAAG
>JANXRI010000232.1 GCA_025353085.1 Betaproteobacteria bacterium | reverse complement strand
TGGACTTACAAGCCGGATGAGTTTCTGAAAAATCCGGTTTATTCGCGCGACTTTCCGCCGGCGAAGAATCTCGAATAGTCGAGTTGCTGTTGAGTGATTGCATAAATCCCCTCCCCTTTGCCCCGAAGGAAATCCCCTTGGGGGACAAGGGGGGGGTAGGGCGGGGATGGGTCATTCACCAGTGCACCCACCCCCATCCCATCCTTCCCCCTGAAGGGGAAGGTGAGCAAAGCCGGTTACTTGCGCGCGCATGCAATTCTGGATCATCCAAACGCTGAACAGCCTTGCTCTCGGGGGCTTGCTGTTTTTACTGTCGGCGGGCTTCTCGCTGATTTTCGGTCTTATGCGCATCGCCAATCTCACGCATGGCGCGCTGTTCATGCTTGGCGCCTATATCGGCGTAACGATCCTGAAGTTCGTGCCGAATTTATGGCTGGCGGCCGTGCTCGCCGGTCTTGTCGTTGCCCTGTTGGGCGCGTTGCTCGAGCGTTTTATCCTGCGTGCGCTGGCCGGTAATGCGCTGGGTCAGGTGCTGGTCACGCTCGGCTTCGCATTCATCATTGCCGACTTTTGCCTGGTGATGTGGGGTGGCGATCCGATACCGGTGTCCACGCCGGAATACCTGCGGCTGCCGCTGATCGTCGCCGGCGTCCCGTTTCCGAGCTATCGCCTGGCCGTGATCGGCATCGCAATCGTCACCGCAGTAGCGCTCTATCTGCTGATGGAGCGCACGCGGCTCGGCGCGATGATACGCGCGGGCGTCGACGACATGCAGATGGCGCGCGCTGTCGGGATTCCGGTGTCGAAATTGTTCACGCTCGTGTTTGCCCTCGGCGCGGCGCTCGCCGGCGCGGGCGGCGTGATCGGCGGTCCCATTCTCTCGGCGTACCCCGGGCTCGATGCCGATATGCTGCCGCTCGCGTTGATTGTGGTGATACTGGGCGGTGTCGGCAGCCTTGTCGGCGCATTCGCCGGCAGTTTTATTATCGGGTTTATCTATACGTTCGGCACCGCGCTGCTGCCCGACCTCGCGTACGTGATCCTGTTTTTGCCGATGATCGTCGTGATCGCCTTCCGTCCGCGCGGTTTGTTCGGCCGGCAGACGGCGTGAGCACGGCATGAAAAACGCGGCCTGGTGGATAGTGCTGGCCGCGACAATTGCGCTGCCGTTCGCGGCCGGCGAGTATTACATCAATTTCGCGAGCCAGATTTTCATTGCGGCCATCTTCGCGGCGAGCCTCAATCTGCTGGTCGGCTATGGCGGCCTGCCGTCGCTCGGGCATGCCGCGTATCTCGGCGTATCTGCTTACTTGTCAGCATGGCTTTATCTGAAGTTCGGTCTGGGCCACTGGATCATTGCGCCAGTCGCGCTGGTTGCAACGACGGTGATGGCCGGCTTGTTTGGATTGATCGCATTGCGCGCGACGGGCCTGGGCTTTCTGATGCTGACGTTAGCGCTCTCGCAAGTGCTGTGGGGCACTGCGTACCGCTGGGTGGCGGTTACCGAAGGCGACAACGGGTTGCGCGGCTTGACGCGGCCCGCGCCGTTCGGCGTGAGCCTTGACCAGCCGATTGCGTTTTATTTTTTTGCGCTTGCGGTCACCGTGATCGCGTTGTGGTTGATGGCGCGGTTCGTCGGGTCGCCGTTCGGCGCGGCGCTGAAAGGCACGCGCGACCAGCCACGGCGCATGAGCGCGCTCGGCCACGATGTGTGGCTCATCCGCTGGATTACGTTCGTCTATGCGGGATTCTGGGGCGCGGTATCGGGATTGCTGTTCGTTTACTATCACAAGTACATCCACCCTACGTCGCTGTCGCTCGCCAGTTCGGCGGAAGGGTTGATCGGCGTGATCGCCGGCGGTTCTGGCACGCTTGCCGGTCCGCTCATCGGCGCGGCGATCGTCATGGTGCTGAAAAATTACGTGTCCGCCTATATCGAGCGCTGGAATATGCTGCTCGGCTTCGTTTTCGTGGCGATCGTCGTTTTCATGCCTGACGGACTGGTGCCCGGCGCGCGCCGCCTGTGGACGCGGTGGAGAAACCGGTGAACGCGGCGCTCGCCATTCGCGGCCTCAAGAAAGCGTTCGGCGGCTTGCCCGCGACGAATGACGTTTCGCTAACGGTAATGCCCGGTGAGCGCCGTCTCATCATCGGACCCAATGGCGCCGGCAAGACGACGCTCTTCAACCTGATCACGGGCGATCTCAAACGCGACGCGGGAACGATTCACCTGTTCGGTGAAGAAATCCAGCGCATGCATCCGCACCGGCGCGTGCAGCGCGGACTTGCGCGCACCTACCAGATCATCACGCTATTTGCACAGGACACCCTCGAGCACAATGTTGCGCTGTCGCTGCTCGGCATGACGAAAGCGCGCTGGAACCTGTTCGCCCCGCTCGACCGGTTCACGCATCTCTACGCCGGGGCGAGGGCGGTGCTCGCGCAGGTCGGCCTCGAGCATCTGGCGCGGCATCCGCTGAATGTCGTCTCGTACGGCGAAAAGCGGCGCGTCGAAATCGCGATGGCGCTTGCGCAGAAGCCGAAGGTGCTGCTGCTTGACGAGCCGCTCGCGGGACTGTCGCGCGACGAGCGCGTCGCGATCGGCCGGCTCATCGCGGACATCCCGCGCGAAACCACGGTCGTGATGATCGAGCACGACATGGACACGGCGCTCGATCTCGCCGACAACATCACGGTATTGCACTACGGCAGCGTGATCGTGGAAGGCACGCGCAGCGAGGTTGTCAATCATCCAAAAACGCGCGAAGTGTATCTTGGAAACTGACGCGCTCACGTTGACCGGCATCAATGCACTTTACGGCGACAGCCATGTGTTGCACGACGTGTCGTTTACCGTAAGCGCGGGCCGCGTGCTGGCATTGCTTGGCCGCAACGGCGCGGGCAAGACGACGTGTATGAGCGCGATCGTCGGGTTTCTGCCGCCGCGCGCTGGTGAAATTCGACTGTTCGGCGAGACGATCACGCATTTGTCGCCCGAAGTAATTTCCCGGAAAGGCATCGGCTTCGTGCCGCAGGGCCGGCGTGTATTTCCGACGCTCACCGTGCGCGAGAACCTGCTTGTCGCGCAACAGAATCGCAGCGGCATCGACAAGCCGTGGACGCTCGAGCGCGTATGCGAACTCTTCCCGCGACTGCAGGAGCGGCTCGCGCAGCACGCGGGTTCGCTGTCGGGCGGCGAGCAGCAAATGCTCGCGATCGGCCGCGCGTTGATGGGCAATCCGCGCTTGCTGCTGATGGATGAGCCCTCCGAGGGGCTCGCGCCGCTGATCGTGGCGGAGGTGGGCCGCACCATCGCCCGGCTGAAATCCGAAGGGCAATCCATCGTGCTGGTCGAGCAAAACATAAAATTGGCATTCGATCTTGCCGATGATTGCGTCATGCTCAACACCGGCCGCGTTGTCTTTGCCGGCACGGCTGCCGAGGCGCGCGGCAATGCGGCGTTGATCATTCAGCATCTCGGGGTTTATTAATTTCAAGACAGCGATTAGGTGATTAGGTGATTGGGTGATTGGGTGATTGGGTGATTAAGTCACTCAATCGGTTAATCTCCTAATCCCACAATCACTAAATCACTAAATCACTAAATCACTGAATCACTAAATCAATAAATCACTCCAAAAGGAAGGGTTACCATGATGTTCACCTGCACGCCAGACTGCACCGACCCCGCTCACCGGCGCCGGCCTTCGCTACTTTTGCGCACCGGATCGACGAAAAACGTAATTAACGCGAAGCCCGCTGCATCCGCCAAGGTCGTGCGCGACCGCAAAGGCCGCAGCCTGCGCATCGATTTGCACTGCCATTACCAGAATCCGGCGATCGCGGCCAAAGTCGCAAACCTCAACGCGAGCCAATACGAGCCGTCCGGAATATTCGCGAATGCATTGACACGCGAGGTGAATGTCAAACAGATTAAGGATCGCGGCCCGAAGCTGTCGAGCATCGAAGTGCGGTTGAAGGACATGGACCGCATGGGCATCGACATCCAGGCGGTGTGCCCCGCGCCCAATCAGTGCATTTACTGGAGCGAGCCGGATTTTGGCCGCGAGCTTGCGCGCATGGCGAACGAGCGCCTCGCCGAAATCGTCGCCATCTGGCCCGAGCGTTTTGTCGCGATGGGCACAGTGCCGCTGCAGAATGCCGCCATGGCGGTGGCGGAGCTCGAATACTGCGTGAACAAGCTCGGCATGCGGGGCGTCGAGATTTTGCCGAACGTCAACGGCAAGGACCTCACTGATCCGAGTCTCGGCCTCGAAAAATTCTTCGCCAGGGCGCAGGAACTCGACATCGTAATCTTTATGCACCCGCTCGGTTACACGCAGGGCGAGCGGCTGATGGACCATTACTTCAACAACGTGATCGGCAATCCGCTTGAGACCACCGTCGCGGCGAGCCACCTGATATTCGACGGCGTGATGGAGCGCAATCCGAAACTTAAAGTCGTGCTGCCGCACGCCGGCGGCTACCTCGCGCATTACTGGGCGCGCATGGACCATGCTCACCGCGCGCGGCCGGATTGCCGCACTATCATCAAGAAGGCGCCGTCGAGCTATCTGAAGAAATTCTATTTCGACACCATCACATTCGACACCCAGATGCTGCGCCACCTGATCGACAAATACGGTCCCGAACACGTCGTGCTCGGCACCGACTATCCGTACGACATGGGGATGGAAACCCCCGTAAAATTTATTGAAAGCGTACCGCGCCTGTCGCGCGTGGACAAGGACAGGATCATGGGCGGGAACGCAGCGCGGTTGTTGAAGATCAAGCGGTGAGTGGCGCAAATACGGGGATAGCTATAAAATAGCTACACTAGCTAGAAATGGAGTTACCCATGTCAACGACCACGTGGCAGCTACAGGAAGCCAAAAACCGCCTGTCCGAGGTCGTGCGCAAGGCACGCAGCGAGGGGCCGCAGGTCATCACCCTGCACGGAGCGGCGGCGGCAGTGGTCGTCTCCGCGCAGGACTACGGCAGGATGTCACGGCCCAAGGGCAAGCTTGTTGATTTTTTTCGCAGTTCGCCACTGGTCGGAATCAAGCTGAACCTTACACGTAGCAGGGACACCGGCAGGAAGATCGATTTGTGAGTTTTTTGCTCGACACCAGCGTCGTTTCCGAACTGGTCAGGAAAAACCCCCACCTTCCGGTATTGAAGTGGATCGGCGAGCAGGACGAAACATCGCTTTATCTCAGCGTCGTAACCATCGGTGAGATTGAGAAAGGAATTGCCCGGCTACCGGCATCTGCACGCAGGACG
>JANXRI010000168.1 GCA_025353085.1 Betaproteobacteria bacterium | reverse complement strand
CGCCGGGATATTGCCGCCGGCCCCGGGACGGTTGTCCACGGTAACGGCGGTTCCCAGCGCAGTGCTAAGTTTTTCCGCGACCAGCCGGGCCACGATGTCGCTCGTCGAACCGGAGGCCGACGGGGCGACCCAGCGGATCGGCCGTGACGGATACGGTTGCGCGATGGCGACGGACGCGGCGCAGAGTCCTGCAATCAATGCGAAGTATTTCACGTTGCCTCCATCGAAGGGAAACAAGCGAACCACGGACGTCACGCTTGCTGGCGCAGCCAGTTGACCATGTCGGCATATGCCTCGGCGGGTCCATGCGCGGGTGTAAATCCGACATCCTGGACGATACGGCCAATATCCATCGGCGCGCGATCAAGTTTGGCGGCGGCGAAAATATCGTGCGGCTCGTCCGCGCTGACGGTGCGAAATTCGAATCCCGGGTAGACTTTTTTCAGGTGCCCGCACCAGTCCGTGAGCGTGCCGTGCCAATCGCCGCTGCGACCGGAACTCAGGTTATACAGCGTGTGACGGAGCGCCGGCGCCTTAAGCAGAGCGACGATGCCGGCTGCGACATCGCGGCTGTACACGAGGTCCTTGCGCCCTTCGCTCGCCGGCAAGCGCGCGCTCTGACCGGTTGCCGCGCGCCGTGCCAACTGGAAATGCGGGCTCAGCGTATCGCGCACGCCGGTATCCCGCTCCCACGGCCCGATCACGCTGCCCAGGCGCACACAAACGAGATCGAGCCCCCAGACCGCGCGCAGCCGCAACGCGGTGCGCTCGGCCGCATGCTTGGTAATCTGGTAGAGCGATACGGGCCGCGCGGGCGTCAGGTCCTCGAACAGTCGCTGTTCGGTGAACAGCGACTCGCCGTATGCCGAACCCGAACTCACGTAGACGATGCGGCCAACGCCATGCGTGTGCGCGCTTTGCACGACCCGCACCGTGCCCCGCACGTTGACATCGATGATGCCGTCCGGATCGCGCGTCTCGCGTTCCACTCCGGCGGTGATTACCGCACCGTGCACCAACTGATCGACCCGGTGTTCCCTGAACAGTTGATCAAGGGCCGTGCCATCGCGCACGTCGCCCAAGACCACGCGCAGCTTGCTGCCATACTGCGCGAAAGCGCGACGCGCGCCCTCCGGCAGCGGCGCCTGTCCGAATGCGATAACCTCCTGACCGCGCGCGAGCAGCGCTTCAACGATGTTGATGCCAACGAAACCGGTGCCGCCGGTGACAAGCGTTACCATTTGGCGATATGAAAAAACCGCCGCATGTCATGCATGCACAAATAGCGTCTTGCCGAACGGAAGAAATTCATGTCACGGTCAGTCAACTTTTATCCCCACTTGCTGGATCAGTCTGCTCCATTTTTCGAAGTCGCCCTTGAGTATTGCATTAAACTGATCGGCCGCTGCAAAAGCCGGTTCACTGCCCGACGCCAGCAGGCTTTTCTGCACGTCGGGCAAATTGCTGATGCGCTTCAACTCCCGCTCCAGACGGCTGATAATTTCAGCGGGCACGCCCTTGCGCGCGAGCAGCCCTTCCTGCAACGCCGCCTCATATCCGCTGACGCCCGCCTCGTTGAGCGTCGGCACCTCGGGAATGAACTGGGAGCGCCGGGCGGACGTCACAGCCAGCGCGCGCAGGCGGCCGCTGGTGACATGCGGCACGCTGATCGAAGTCGCCGAGATATTGGCCTGCACGCGGCCGGCGATCAGATCGGGCAGCATGGTGTTGGTGCTCTTGTACGGAACGTGCGTCATCTCGATGGCCGCCATCGACATGAACAGCGTCATGAACATGTGCTGCCCGGTGCCAACGCCGGCAGAGCAATAGTCGATCCTGCCCGGTTTGGATTTGGCCAGCGCGATCAGCTCGCGCACGGACTTTACCGGCAACGACGGGTGCACGACCAATACGGTCGCGAGTTCCGCCAGCCGGGCAACGGCATCGAAATCGTTGACCGGGTGATAGGACAATCCTTTGTAAAGCGCGCCGCTCAGTGCATGCACGTTGGCGGTGCCCAGCAGGGTGTAACCGTCAGGCGGCGCGCTGGCGACCAATGCCGCCCCAATCGTGCTGCCGGCACCTGCCCGATTGTCGATGACCACCTGCTGGCCCAGTGCTTCAGAAAGTTTGGGCGCGACGATGCGCCAGGTATTGTCGGAAGATCCGCCGACGCCGAACGGAATAATCAGCCTGATCGGTTTGGCAGGATAAGTCTGCGCCTGCGCACGCGGCAAGAGAACCGCGCAACAAGCAGTCGCCAGCAAACAACTCGCTGCGGCGCGCAACGTCAGCTTGACGCCAATCCGCGAATTTCTTGCAATGGCCGTATGCCTGCTCCCGTTTATATCCATCCTTGGATTGTCCAGCCTGCTAAGTCGCTTTGACTCCGGGCTCCAGCGCCAGCCCGAAGCGCGCGGCATGCCGCTCCATTTGCTCCGCATATAACGCGCGAAATCGCTTGTAGGAGGCGTCGTGCACCGCCAGCGCCTGGCTGTCAAAATCCGCGCCCGGGGCGGGTTCCAACTGGAACCGGTGGTCTCTTGGCAAACAGCCGCGCACTAGGTGCACCGGCACCGGCTGCGAACCCGTATGGCGCGTGGTCGCCGGCATATAGCTGATGCCGATTCCAATCCGCCGGCCGGCGGAAGCGTTCGGTCCGGATTGATGCACCGTCAGGCTGTTGTGCAGGGAGAACTGGCCCGGCTCGAGAACAATGTCCGCCGCGCTGCCGTCCACCTGCGGATCCAGCACGTACTGGCCCGCCGCATTCACACTCGAACCGAGTCCGATGGCGTGCGCCAACTGGCCGCGACGATAGCTGCCCGGCAGCATCTGCATGCAGCCACTGCCGGGTGTTACTTCAGACAGCGCGACCCACGCGGTGACGTGCACGTCGTTCGGGTCAAGACCGAAATACGCGGCGTCCTGATGCCAGCCCGCCACGTCCGGCGCGCCGGGCTCCTTGATGAAGAATGTGCTCGTCAATATCACGATGTCCGGCCCGATAATGTCCTCGATGACATCGAGGATCGCGGCATGCCGCGCGAGCTGCTGCCCCCAGCCGAATAGCAGGAAGGTACGCGAACGCCACTTGCGTTCCTGTGCAGTCAGCAGACCGCCCAGTCTACGTTCAAATGCATCGAGTTCGGCACGATAGCGGGCGGCTTCCGCGCGCGTGAACGCGGGTAGCGGAAACAAATAGCCGTCGCGCCGGTAGGCGGCAACCTGCGCGGGTGTCAGACGTAGGGGCATGTCAATAGAATGTTTCAGGCCAATGAACTGTCGCGAGTGGCGCCATCGCCCTGCACTGGCGCGTACCGGAATGTGTCATTATATTCTACTGAACAAGAGGACACGCACTATGACGATGGCTATCAATATCCGCGCAGCGCGAACAGCCCGCGTGCTCGCCGCGCTCCTGGCGGCAACTGCCGGTATCGGGCACGCCGCAGAGCCCGCGTATCCGACGCGTCCCGTCCGGCTGCTCGTTGGATTTCCCCCTGGCGGCAGTACCGACGCGCTCGCGCGCATCATTACGCCAAAGCTCGGCGACGCCATGGGGCAGAACTGGATCGTAGACAATCGCGGCGGCGCCGGCGGGAATCTCGGGGCCGAAACTGCCGCGCATGCAAACCCGGACGGGCACACGGTGTTCCTCGCGTTGAACACTCAACTCACCGCCAGCCCCAGCCTCTACAAACTCCCTTTCAACGTCGAGAAAGATCTGCAACCGATTACTGTGCTTGCGACGCACGAGCACATCGTGCTTGTGCACCCGAGCGTTCCCGTCAAGACGTTCAAGGAGCTGGTCGCGCTTGCGAAGCAGAAACCGGGAGCGCTCAACTACGCATCGAGCGGCGTGGGCGGCTCGCTGCACCTGGCGGCCGAGCTGCTGAAGAGCCGCGCCGGGTTCGAAATGACGCACATTGCCTATAAAGGGGCGGGGCCGGCGATTGCCGGCGTGCTCGCGGGCGAGGCCCCGGTGCTGGTAGGGGCAGTACCCTCGACCCTCGCGTACTTCACGAGCGGGCGGTTGCGCGCGCTGGCGACTACCGGAGCGAAACGGCACAAGGTGACCTCGGATCTGCCGACAGTAGCCGAGTTGGGTTACCCCGGCTTCGAGAATATCGCGTGGTTTGGACTGTTCGTCCCGAGCGGGACGCCGAAAAGTATCGTCGAGCGGATTCGCAACGAATCGCTCAAGGCGCTCCAGCACCCCGATGTGCAGAGTACGATGGCGCGCTTGGGGCTGGACCGCGAGACGAGCACACCGGCCGAACTCGCCGCGCGCATCAAGACGGAGACCGCGCAACTCGCCATCGTGATCAAAGAAGCCGGCATCCGGGGAGAATAAGCATATGGATGAACTCAAAGGCAAGGTCGCCATCGTAACGGGTGCGTCGACCCCGCGCGGTATCGGCAATGCAACCGCGAAGCGGTTCGCCCAAGCCGGCGCGTCGGTGTTTCTCGTCGCAGAGGGCACCGCGGAGCAACTCGAAACGGCCGTGCGCGAATGCCGCGCGTTTCCGCACGCAGGGCGTATCGAATCGGCGCTGATCGATCTCGGCGAGCCGGGCGCGGCCGAGCGTATGGTTGCGCAAGCCGACACCCTATTCGGTCGCATCGACGTGCTGATGAACAACGCCGCGATCCGCATATCGGAGGACTTCGGCAATTACACGCGCGCACAGTTCGATCTTGGGGTGGCTGTCAATCTCGCTGCGCCCTTCTTCGCCAGCCAGGCAGTGCTGCCGATCCTGCGGCGACAGGGCGGCGGACGCATCCTCAACATCGCGAGCCAGATGGGCCACGTTACGTTCACGCAGAAAGCGCTTTACGGGCTTTCCAAGGCCGCGCTGATACACCTGACCAAGTCGATGGCCTACGAACTTGGGCGCGAGAACATTATCGTGAATGCGATCAGCCCCGGACCGATCGACACGCAGCGGAGCCTCGCCAGGAGCCCCGAGCTTGCGCGTCGACTGCTGGACAAAGTGCCGGTGGGACGGCTTGGCGAACCGGAAGAGATTGCCGATCTCGCGTTCTATCTTGCGTCTTCAAGTCCCGCATTTCTGCAAGGACAGGACATCGTCATCGACGGCGGCTACATCATTCATTAA
>JANXRI010000136.1 GCA_025353085.1 Betaproteobacteria bacterium | reverse complement strand
CAAACCCCTCGACCAATTCAGAGCCGGAAATAACGCCGATTCAAGGCGTTCTCCTCTGAAAAACGTTGGGACACTACTGTTATTAGATGACTTATTAGATGACACTTTACACGTTACGCTGCGCTGCGCTGAGCAGCAAAGCAAATTCACACTGATCGAAATTGCTACGGGCAGAAATTTGTCGCTATACTTTGCTTTCACTCCTGCATTTACAGGGTTAGCTGTGTATATGTCCGACGCTCGCATCATGCTTGCGCTCGGTATCGCGCTGTTCAGCCTGCATGCGAATGGCACCGAGCAGTCTTCTTTCGCTGTCTCTCCGGTAGGGTCGTCGCTGCAACTCCCGGCAACGCTTATGAAGCCGGACGGCGAGGGGCCGTTTCCAGCGATCGTCATCGCGCACGATTGCAGCGGGCTCGGGGCGAGGTCGAGCGGCGCGCCTTTGCGCTGGGCGGAGGAACTGGTGCCGCTGGGATATGTGGTGCTGATTCCCGACAGCTTCTCACCGCGCGGTTTTGCCGATGGCGTGTGTTTTATTCCAGGGATCCAGACGGCGAGCGTGAACGGGTATGAGCGCGCGGCGGATGCGTACGGCGCGCTCGCCGCACTTCGTGCATTACCGTTCGTTGATGGCAAACGCGTCGGCATCATGGGCGGATCGCACGGCGGCTGGACAACGCTCGCCGCGATGTATGTGCAGATTGATTCGAACAATCCGCTGGGGGAGGCAAAGCGTGATGGATTTACGGCCGCCATCGCGCTGTACCCTTCCTGTGCGCCGCGCTTTGGTGAGTGGTCGACAACGCGGTCAGGCAACTTTGGCCCCACCACCAGCTACTCGGGCGTATTTCAACCGATCGCGCCGCTGCTGATACTGACCGGCGAACTCGATGACTGGACGTCGGCCGAGCCGTGCCGGCAGCTGGCCGAACGCAGCCGGGCAGCGGGTTATCCGGTCGACATCAAGATTTACCCCGGCGCGCACCATGCGTTCGACAACGACCGCCCCATTCGCTACGACGGGCGGCGCAACAATCCGAATGCATCGTCCGGCCGCGGCGCGACGACGGGAGGGAATGGTGCGGCGTGGGCGGATGCCAAGAAACAAGTCGCTGAATTTTTTGCGCGCCAGCTTAAGCAGCAGCCATAGCAGGGGCTCATGATTTCATTGCCTGCCTGACGAAACCCGCCATCGCCGCGGCGTCGGCGGTGGCGATTTTGCCGAGCTCGCCGACCACGCTTTCGCGGTTCGCCGCCGGCTGATTCTGGCTCGCTTTCCATTTGCCGACCAGCCTGGTAATCGGGATTTCGATGCCGACGATCGCACCGAGCATCTGCTCGACATAATCGTCCGGTGCGTCCGACACCTCCCATGGCTGCGCGCTTGCAGATTCATGCCGCTGCGTGAGCCGTCCCACCAATCCCCGTAGCCACTTCTTGTCATCGATCACGCGCAGAGGGCCGTAGGCGTGGACGACGATATAGTTAAAGGTGGGGACGACCTTGCCGGATTCTTTTTTGGTTGGATACCACGACGGCGAAATGTAATGTTGCGGGCCCTGGAAAACCAGCAGCGCTTCGACGTCTTGCGAAAACGTTTTCCACACCGGATTGGCGCGCGCCACGTGGCCGCGCAAAGTCCCGAACGGCGCCGGCGCGGGGTCGAGTTCGAACGGGATATGGTTCGCGTTCAACTCGTTTGCACCGAAGGTCACCAGCGTTGCGAGCGGATGCTCGTGTATCAGTCGATGAAGAACCTCGGTGCGCGATTCTGCAAAATGTGCCGGTATGTACATTGTGAATACTCCGCGAAACCAGTTTGATAGCGTCAGCGTGCTTCAGCGGACTTCCGATGCGTTGAAATTCGGATTTTCGATGATGCCGAAACGATTGCCAAAAGGGTCCTTGACGGCCGCGACCCTGATTCCCTCACCCACGTCCTGGATTGGCAAAAGTTCCGTGGCGCCAAGCACGAGTAGTCGCTCCAGCTCGGCGCTGACGTTTGGAACGCCCCACAGGATTTGCGGACCCGT
>JANXRI010000110.1 GCA_025353085.1 Betaproteobacteria bacterium | reverse complement strand
GCGCTCTGGGTGACGCCGACGCGTGACCAGAATTCATCCTGCCTTAGTCCAAGTTGCACGCGCATCTTCTGCGCACCTTTGCCGTTCGTAATTTTTGTGGTCGCCATTTTCGCTGGATAGTGGTGCTTCGCAAGCCGATTTACCAGACTCGCTCTGCGTTGAGAAATTTATTGGTGTCATGTGGATGAATATATTTTACAGCGATTCCGGGCGCACGCAAGAATACTGAAACAACTGGGCAATCCAGCCAACGGTGGCGTTGCGTCGGCCGCCCCGCGCAATTAAATCCATGCATGAACGATTCAGACCATGGCTGACGCCTGGTCGAGACGAAAATTTGCGCTGGCATGTTGATCACTTCAGCACTTTACTTGTGAGAGCCGGTTGGCTACCTTAGGTAAATGGCGCTCAGAACTCACAATCAGGAACACGCCGCCCCGCGCAGGGGCCGCGGTGCCGCGATCAATCCGGCAGGTCGTTTCGAAAAAATCGCACGTGAAGTCATCGACGATGGCTGGAATACCGCTCCGGGCGACGATTTACCCGCGCTCAAAACGCATGTCACAATTGAGCACGCAAAAACCATCATCTCGCGCAACGCCTCGCCCGACGTGCCGTTCACGCAGTCGATCAATCCGTACCGCGGGTGCGAGCATGGCTGTATCTACTGCTATGCGCGCCCGAGTCATGCGTATCTCAATTTGTCGCCGGGAGTCGATTTCGAAACGCAATTGTTTGCGAAGGTCAACGCAGTTGAATTGCTGTTGGCGGAACTGGCCAAGCCCGGTTATCGCTGTGAATTGATCTCGCTGGGCGCCAACACCGACCCGTATCAGCCGATCGAGCGCGAATACAAAATCACGCGCGGTATTCTCGAGGTCCTCGCCGAATGCGAGCATCCGGTCGGCATCGTGACGAAGAACGCGATGATCGAGCGCGATATCGATCTTCTTGCGCCGATGGCGGAAAAAAATCTCGTCCATGTATATATGTCGATCAACAATCTCGATCACGATCTCGCGCGCCGTCTGGAACCGCGCTGCCCGGCCCCCGCGCGCCGGCTTGAAGCGATCAGGCGCCTGTCCGCGGCCGGCATACCGGTCGGTGTGCTCGTCGCGCCGGTGATACCGTTTCTGACGGATCATCAGATTGAGCCGGTGCTTGAAGCCGCCCATGCGGCGGGCGCGCGCAGCGCCGGCTATGTATTGATGCGCCTGCCGTATGAATTGAAAGACCTGTTTCGCAACTGGCTTGAAGTACACTACCCGTTAAAGGCGAAGCACGTCATGAGCCGCGTGCATCAAATGCGGGGTGGCCGCGATAACGACCCGGATTTCGGCAGCCGCATGACGGGCAGCGGCGAACTGGCGGATTTGTTGCGCAAGCGTTTCGACATCGCATGCAAGCGGTTCAAGTTCGACTCCGGTCGGCGGCATCGCTCGCCCGTGACGACGCGCTTTAAACCGCCGGCCGCCAAGCGTCCGGCCGACCGGCAGCTCGCGCTTTTTTAACGCGATACTCGAACAACAACGAATAAACAACAAGGAGGAGTTCATGGGCATCGGACGGCGCAGATTTTTAGGTGGGATGGCGGCAGCGGGCGGCGCGCTGCTGGCCGGTTGTGCGGGCACGCCCCAGCGCGGCATGCGCGGTTTCGCTACCCGCGTGATCGACGCGCACGCCCACTGGCATTCGCCCGAATTCGTGGCCTTGCTCGAAAAAGAAGGCACGGCTAACGGCGCGAAAATGTCGCGCAATGCGCGCGGCCAGGTAACATTTAATTTTCCCGGCTACACCACGGTCTTCCAGCAGCAGTACATGGATCTCGGCATGCGACTTAAGTACATGGACGAGACCGGTGTCGATATTCACGCGTTATCGCTGACGTCGCCGATGGTGTACTGGGCGCCGCCGGCGTTTGGTTTAAAGCTCGCGCAAGTCTACAACGATGGCTTGGCTGCCGCGCACCTCCAATACCCGCAACGTTTCTACGGTCTCATCACGCTGCCCATGCAGGCGCCCAATCTCGCAGTCCAGGAACTTGACCGCGCCGTGAATTTGCCTGGCATGCGCGGTGTTTACCTGGCGACCCACGTCATGGGCAAGAACCTCGACGACAAGTCGTTGTGGCCGGTTTACGAGCGCTGTGAGACGCTCGGCCTCGCCATGCTGTTGCACCCGGTCGATCCGGTGGGCGCCGATCGCATGAAGAGCTATTACCTGCGCAACTTCCTGGGCAATCCGTACGATACGGGCATCGCCGCTGCATCGCTGATGTTTGGCGGCGTCATGGATGCGTTTCCTAAACTTGAAGTCGTATTACCCCATGCCGGCGGCACTTTCCCGGCGCTGATTGGGCGGATGACGCACGGCTCCGGCGTGCGGCCCGAGACTAAGCACATGACCAGGGCGCCGCGAGCTTATTTGCGGCGGTTTCATTACGACACAATCAGTCACAGCCCGCAAATCATGGGCGACATCATCAGACTCGTCGGCGCCGATCGGGTCGTGATGGGAACCGACCATCCCGCTGACATGAGCGTGGAGCGGCCCATCGAGTTTATCGACAGCATTCCGCAACTTTCTTCTCACGAGCGTGAATTAATCCTCGGCGGCAATTCAGCGCGCCTCCTCAAAATCTGATGCTTTAGCTGAACATTAACCGGAGCTGCCAATGAAACACGTCAATCGCGTCGCAGCCTTCGCAATGCTTGCGTGGGCCGCAGCGCTCGCTGAGCCCGCTGTTGCCGCCGACATCTATCCGAGCCGCCCGATACGCCTGATCACGCCCGCGGCGCCCGGCGGCACCACGGATTTTCTGGCGCGGCTGGTCGGCACGAAGCTCGGCGAAGTGCTGAAGCAGCAGGTGGTGGTCGACAATCGCGCGAGCGCGTCCGGTGTCGTGGCCGCGGACATCACCGCGCATTCGCCACCCGACGGCTACACTTTGATTGTGCTCTACCACCAGCACACGGTGAACGCGGCGCTCAATCCAAAACTGCCCTATAAGGTGCTCGACGATTTCACGCCGATCACGCAGTTGACCGCGGCCGGTTTGCTCCTGCTCGTGAACCAGGCGTCGCCGCCCAAAACGCTGAAGGAATTCGTGGAGTGGACGCGCAATTACAAGGGGCCGCTCAATTTCGGTTCGGCGGGCATCGGCAGCGGCGGGCATCTCGCCGGCGAACTCTACAATTTGATGGCGGGCGTCAAGGCGCAGCATATTCCGTACAAAGGCACCGGGCCGGCATTGATCGACCTGATCGGCGGTCAGTATCAATATAATTTCGCGGGCATGGCCGGCGCGGTGCCGATGATGAGGTCGGGCAAGCTGCGCGGTCTTGCGGTCACCGCGCCGAAGCGGCTTGCTGCCCTGCCCGACGTGCCCGCAATGGCCGAAGCGCTGCCCGGCTTCGAAATTGTCGGCTGGTACGGCGTGTTCGGCCCCGCGAAACTGCCCAAAACGATCGTGACGCGCCTGCACGACGAGATAATCAAAATACTGCAGCGCCCGGACGTCAGGGAGATTATCGCGGGAGACGGCGCGGAGCCCGTCGGCAATACGCCTGAAGAATTCCGCAAATTTCTCGACGCCGATGTGGCCAAATGGGCGAAGCTCGTCAAGGAGAGTGGCGCGAAACTCGAATAGTGCCGTGATGCTCTAAAAAACGTATCGTCAGCCGCGGCTACTCACGGATAGTCACTGACAAGCGCAGATATTTTTAAACCTGATGCGATGCGGTAACGGCTGGCTTCGCACTTTTCACCGTAAAATTGCCGGACACCGTCAGCGGGTATCCGCGATTATTGGCAGCTGATGGTTTGAATTTTCTCCCGTTTTTCTGAAGATTATTCCATTGAAACTCAGCATCCTCGATCAATCGCCGATCATCAGCGGTCACACCGCCGCACAAGCTGTCGCTGAGACAATCAAGCTCGCGCAGGCGGCGGAAGATCTCGGTTACTACCGCTACTGGCTTGCCGAGCATCACGCGCTGCAGGCGCTGGCTGACCCCTGTCCTGAAATACTCGCCACACGCGTCGCTGCGGCGACGTCGAAAATTCGCGTGGGCACCGGCGGCATACTACTGCCGTACTACAGCCCGTTAAAAATTGCCGAACAGTTCCGGATGCTCGAAGCGCTGTTTCCGCAGCGTATCGATCTCGGTCTAGGCCGCGCGCCGGGCGGCGATCAGACCACCGCGATGGCGATGGGCGAAGGGCGTTATCCGACGGCGGAAAATTTTCCCGAGCACGTGCAGTATCTGGTCGCGTATCTTGACGATGCGATGCCGGCGGGCCATCCGTTTGCCAATGTGAAGGCGCAACCGATGGGGCCGACCGCACCCGAGGTATGGTTGCTGGGTTCGTCGGACTACAGCGGCGCGCTGGCAGCCGAGCTTGGCTTGCGTTTCGCATTCGCGCACTTCATCAGCGCCGAGGGCGGCGACCGCGTGATGCGTGATTACAAGCGTAAGTATCAACCGTCTCTGCGCGAAGCGGCGCCGCACTCGTTGCTGACGGTGTTCGTGATCTGCGCCGCCACCGATGCCGAGGCCGGGCAGCGGGCGATGAGCGTCGATTTGCGGCGGCTTAATATGGATTACGGAATTAATTCTCCGGTGCCGAGTCAGCGTGAAGCCGAAACGCGTGCCTACACTGAGATCGAGAAACAGCGCATCGCTTTTCACCGCCGCCGTGCGGTGATCGGCAGCCCGGATACCGTCAAATCGGAGTTGCTTGCACTGGCGGCGCGGTTCGAGGCCGATGAGTTGATGGTCATCACGATCACAGGCGATTACTCGACCCGTCTGGAATCGTACCGTCTCCTGGCCGGAGCGTTCGACCTAAGTCGAACGTAATATTGCGTGCCGGCGTTCGCTCATGAATAATGACTCAC
>JANXRI010000096.1 GCA_025353085.1 Betaproteobacteria bacterium | reverse complement strand
GTCGTGCTGGTTTGCAAAAAGTCGTTCATCTTGCTGAAGAGCTGAATCTCTTCATTGCGCTTGGACAGCTCGGCCGCCTGTTGTCGAAGTTCGTCGTTGGCCAGGCGCAATTCAGCGGTTCGCTGCGCTACGTGCGTCTCGAGGTTGGCTTTTTCCTGCGCGAGTTCAGCCGTGCGCTCCGAGATCAAAGTCTCGAGCCCGCGGCCGTACGTGAGGAGCTTGTCCTGATTGCCCTTCAAATCGGCGGCGGTACTGCCGAATGCTGCGGCAAGCGCGCCGATCTCATCGTGAAGTTCTTTCATCGCGTCAGGCACGTCGGCTGGCTTCCTGGTCGGCGTGAGTAAGCGCCACGTCGAGTGTCGCCATAAAGTCAGCGACCTTGATCGGTTTCGTCAAATAGCGGAAGAAACCAGCTTCGAGGCCGCGCTTGATGTCGCGCGGCAGCGCATTGGCGCTCAACGCCACCACCGGAATATGCGCGGTGACCGATTCGGCGCGCAGAATCTGCATGGCCTTGATCCCGCTCATGCCCGGCAGATTGATGTCCATCAATATGACGTCCGGCCGCGCGGAATGCGCAAGCGCGATGCCCTGGGGACCGGTGCGCGCACTCACGAGGTGCATGTCGGGACGGCGCGCGATGATCTGCTCGACCAGTTGTAGATTGGCTGGATTGTCCTCGACATAAAGAACCGTGCGCAGCGCAGTGGCGCCGCCGGCTTTTGGCTCGGCGAGCCGAATCAATTCGGCGTCGCCGCCGGGGAGTTGCGGCGCCTCCGCCGTGACGAGCTCGATCCAAAACACGCTGCCTTTACCTACCTGGCTGCGCACCCCGATCGCACCGCCCATCAGTTCGACGAGCCGCTTGGTCACCACCAGGCCGATGCCAGCGCCGGCGGCGGCGCTGGTGTCCTGCCCGATCCGGCTGAACGGACGAAATAACTGGTCGAGTTGCTCGGCTGTCATGCCTGCGCCGGTGTCGGTAACGCTGACGCGGATGCGCTGAGGTGCGCTTATGCGGCATTCGACGACGACCGAGCCGCCCGCGCGGTTGTACTTGACCGCATTTGAGAGCAGGCTCACCAGTACTTGTTTCGTACGTGTGCGATCGGCCTTGATAAAGCACGCGCCGTCGATCTTTGGAAAAGCCATGCGGATGCCGCTTTTTTGCGCCCGCGGTTCGACGGCGGCCTTACATTCAAGCATCACATCCGCGAGCGCCATCGGTTCGAGCGACCATGACAACCGCCCCGATTCGATCATCGCGAGATCGAGAATTTCGTTGATGAGCTCCATCAAATACCACCCCGCTTGCACAATTTTGCTGACGCTTTCTTTTTGCGCAGGCGTCGGTGGCGGCAGATCGGACTCGATAAGTTGGGCAAAGCCGAGAATCGCGTTGAGCGAGGTGCGCAGCTGATAACTCATGCCGGACAAAAATTCCGCATTGGCCATGCTCGCTTTCTCCGCGACCGCTTTGGTCTTGGCGATCTCCATCTCGACCTGGCGGCGCTGGGTCAGGTCGCGCGTGACCTGCGCGAAACCACGCTGCCTCCCGTGGTCGTCGCGAATCGCCGTCGATACCACGTTCGCCCAAAAGGTCGAGCCGTCACGCCGCACGCGCCAGCCTTCCTGTTCGAATCGCCCATCGGCGGCCGCTACCTCGAGATCGCGCTGCGGTGCGCCTCGTTCGACGTCCCGCTGCGGATAGAAGCGGCTGCAGTGCTGCCCGACGATTTCCGCGGCACCATAGCCCTTGATGCGCTCGGCGCCGCTATTCCAGCTCAGCACGTGTCCGCCGGTGTCCAGCATGACAATCGCATAATCGGTAACGCTGTCCACCATCAGATGAAAACTCCCTTCGCTCCAGCGCAATTGTTCCGCGATTTTCTTATGCGCAGAGTTATCGGTGCTGATCAGCAGATAGCCGATGATCTTTTCGCCGGCGTCGCGCAGTGCCGTGACTGAAACGGTCGCCGGCAGCCGGGTACCATCCTGATGAATATAGGTAAGCTCATAGACGTCTTCGATCGCGCGGGCGGCTTTGTAGCTCAACGCCTCCAATCCGGGCGCGATGGCGGCCGCGAATTCACGGCTCATGAGCACTGAGCGGGCAAGCGCCTCCTGAGGGTCGGAGATGTGGGAAGGCGTCAGCTTGTTGACGACTTCAGCGGCCGTGTAGCCGAGCATGCGCTCGGCGCCGGCATTGAATAACTGGATGATGCCCTTCTCGTCAGTGGCAATGATCGCTACATGCGAACTCATGAAAATGGCGTTTTGAAGCGCGCCTGCGTTCAAGAGCGCCGCCTGCCGGGAAACAACCGGGGTCGCTTGCGCGCCGCCTGCCATCTCGCGTATTACGGAGTCAAGATTGGTCGCGGTCATGCTGATTCCCTTAGACATTAATGGCAGCCAATGGCCTGAAATCCTGCCACCCTCTGGCGCCTACTTACTCCCGCGCCCGCTGTGACCGGAGGTCAAGCCGCACGACGTCTGGAAGTTATACGCGGCGGCCGTCGAAACCCTTTGTTCGCCAGCACACTTTCGACGAAATAGACAATAACGATATTGCGCCGTGCG
>JANXRI010000093.1 GCA_025353085.1 Betaproteobacteria bacterium | reverse complement strand
CATCCTCGCGCGCTTGATTGCGCAGAAAATGACTGACAACCTCGGCCAGCAGGTGGTGGTTGATAATCGCGCCGGCGCCGGCGGCATTATCGCGGCGGAAATACTCGCGAAGTCGCCGCCCGACGGTTACACCATGTTCGCGTGCACGACCGGCAACTTTGCGATCATTCCGTATTTGTACAAGACCGTGCCGTACAACGCGGACAAGGATTTGATTCCGGTCACGCAAACCGGTTCGCTGCCGTACATCATCGTCGTGCATCCGTCACTGCCGGTTAAAAACGTCAAAGAATTCATCGCGTTTGCCAAGTCGCATCCGGGGCAGGTCAATTACGCGTCGTCGGGGATCGGCTCTGCTTCGCATCTGTCGCCCGAGCTGTTTCGATCGATGGCAGGCATCGACATCACTCACGTGCCATACAAGGGCACCGGTCAGGCGATCGGCGATCTGCTGGCCGGTCAGGTCGTCATGATGTTCGATCAGCCGGTGAGCACGCTGCCGCATGTGAAGGCCGGCAAATTGCGCGTGCTCGCGATCACCAGCGGCAAACGTTTTCCAACATTGCAGGATATTCCGACGGTCGCGGAATCCGGCTTGCCGGGATTCGAGGCGGTGTCATGGGCCGGTGTTTGCGTGCCCGGCGGCACGCCAAAAGACATCATCAACCGCCTGCAAGGTGAGATCGCCAAGGTGCTCAAGCTGCCGGACATCACCGAGCGCCTGATGCGCGATGGCATCGAACCGATCGGCAGCACGCCCGAGCAATTCCAGGCGTTCATCGAGCGCGAAAAAATAAAGTGGAGCAAAGTCGTCAAGGATTCAGGCGCGCGCGCCGATTGAAAATGTAAGGATGATGTCTTAATCATGCGCGTCGGGCTGTTCGTAACCTGCTTAGTCGACCTGATGCGTCCGAGTATCGGCATCGCGGCTTTGCAATTGCTCGAAGACGCGGGCTGCGAGGTCGTGGTACCCGCGACGCAAACATGCTGCGGGCAGCCGGGTTACAACTCGGGCGATCGCAAGGCGGCGCTGGCACTCGCGCGTAAAGTGCTTGCCGAATTCGAAGCCTGCGATTATGTCGTCGCGCCGTCGGGCTCCTGCGCGGGCATGATACGCACGCATTACCCGGACCTCTTCGCTGACCAGCCCGCCGAGCTTTCCCGCATCACTCAGCTTTGCGCCAGGACTTATGAGCTCACGGACTTTCTCGTGAACGTCGCGAAGGTCGAACATGTCAGCGGCAAATTTACCGGCACCGTCACTTACCATGATGCTTGCTCGGGTCTGCGCGAGCTCGGCGTGAAGACGCAGCCGCGCACGTTGCTCGCAAAAATTGAAGGACTCACGTTGCTCGAGATGATCGAAGCCGAGACCTGCTGCGGCTTTGGCGGCGCGTTTGCGGTTAAGTTCGGCGACATATCGAGCCGCATTGCCGACAACAAATGCGCCAACGCGCTGGCCACCGGCGCTGACGCAATCGTGCTCGGCGATCTCGGCTGCATGCTCAACATCGAAGGTCGCCTGCGGCGCAAGGGCGACACCAAAACGCGGGTGTTGCATGTGGCTGAAGTGCTGGTGGGCGAGGAAACGGAACAATGAAAATTGCAGTAATGGGTTCTGGCGGCGTCGGCGGTTTTTACGGCGGACGCTTGGCGAACACTGGGTGCGATGTGCATTTCGTCGCGCGCGGCGCGCATCTCGCCGCGATGCGAACGCACGGACTGACGATCGAGAACAAGGAGCAGGGCGACATTCACATCGCGCGCGTGAATGTGACTGAAGATCCGTCGTCGATCGGCGTCGTCGATCTCGTGATTATCGCGGTCAAGCTGAAGGACACCAAAGCGGCGGCACTCGCGGTAAAGTCCATCGTCGGGCCGCATACGGCACTGCTGTCGCTGCAAAATGGCGTCATCAAGGATGACATCCTGAGCAAGCACTATCCCTCGGCGCAGATCATGGGCGGCGTTGCGTACGTCGCGACCCATGTCGCCCGGCCGGGCGTGATTCTGCAGGTCGGGGCGATGCAGCGCATGATCTTCGGCGAATATGACGGCAAGCATTCGGCGCGTGCCGAAGCGCTGTTGAGCGCGCTGCTGGCCGCTGGCATCAAGGCCGAATTATCCGACGATATCCGCCGCACGCTGTGGGAGAAGTACACATTTCTGGTTGGCTTATCGGGAACGACGACCACGATGCGTTCGACCATCGGCCCGATCCGCACGCATCCGCGCACGCGCGCATTTTTGCACTCGCTCTTTAAAGAAGTCGTCGCGGTCGGGCGCGCGCACGGCGTTAATTTGCCCGCGGATTACGCTGATGACCGGCTCGCGTTCGCGGACAGCGTGCCGGCGACCATGACCTCCTCGATGCATCATGATCTCGAGCGCGGCAATCCGCTTGAAGTCG
>JANXRI010000074.1 GCA_025353085.1 Betaproteobacteria bacterium | reverse complement strand
CGCATACCAATCGAGATCGTTCAGCATGATCTCTTTCAACGTCATTTCGCCGGCGAGCACCGGCGACAGCAGGATGCGGTTGTAGTTCGCATGCGGCTCGGCGCCAAACACGGTGATGTCGTAGAGGTCTGGCGAGATTTTCCGCAACTCCTCAAGCGTGCGCACCCCGGCCATACCGTTGCCTATCATCACCAGTTTCATTTTTTGCATTTGTGCTCCCGGAATCTTCAGGCTGTGCGCAATTGAGCCGCACAACGTTCGGTTGTGTGCGCGAGTCCAACTACGTCGCCGATCACAATCAATGCGGGACTGCCAAGCCCCGCGCCACGCACTGCATCCGCCAGTGTCGCAAGCGTTCCTATCACGTGCCGCTCGCGTTGCGTCGTGCCGTGCTGTATCACTGCGGCTGGTGTCGTTGCCGGCATGCCCGCGCTTTGCAGAGCGCCGGTGATTTCGGCCACCCGCTGCATGCCCATGTAAATCACGAGCGTGGTGCCGGAGTGTGCAAGCGCGCGCCAAGCGGGCGCTGTACCGTCGCGCGTGTGACCAGTTACGAAGGTGACGCCGCACGCCATGCCGCGATGGGTGACCGGTATGCCAAGCGCTGCGGGTACGCCGATGCCGGCAGTGATGCCCGGAATGACTTCGCAATTTATGCCCGCCTGTGCAAGCGTTAGTGCTTCCTCGCCCCCCCGCCCGAACACAAATGGATCGCCACCTTTGACGCGGGCGACGATCTGACCGCGACGCGCGAGGCGCACCATCAGCCGCTCGATGAAAGCCTGCGGCGTCGACTTGCAGCCGCCGCGTTTGCCGACTTCGATCACGCGCGCCGACGGCGCGTGCGCAAGCACGCGCCGGTCAACCAGGTCATCGATCATCACGACATCGGCGCACGCCAGCGCACGTACCGCTTTGAGCGTAAGCAGTTCAGGGTCGCCCGGCCCGGCGCCGACTAAGTAGACCTTGCCTGCGTTCGCTTTAATGTTCGCCTCCGCCCCGCGTCCGTGCCGGAAAAACTTTGCGCATGACCTCACGCTGCCGGCCGCAGCTGCTTCTGATACAAAAATTCGAGGACGCGGCCGCGTATCTCGTGATAACGCTGGTCTTTGACGAGCGCCATGCGCTCGCGCGGGCGTTCGAGATCAACGTCCACGATGTCGCCGACCGTCGCCGCGGGCCCGTTGGTCATCATCACGATGCGGTCCGACAACAACACGGCCTCGTCCACGTCGTGCGTCACCATCAATACGGTGCTGCCGGTTTTGGCGACGATTTTAAGAAGCTCGTCCTGCAGATGCGCGCGCGTCAAAGCGTCGAGCGCGCCGAACGGCTCGTCGAGCAGCAGAACCCTGGGCTCCATCGACAGCGCGCGCGCGATGCCGACGCGTTGCTTCATGCCGCCCGATATTTCGTTCGGTCGTTTATCGGCGGCATGCCCCAATTGCACGAGCTCAAGCGCTTTCAACGTGCGCGCCTTCAATTGCGCCTTCGATTCGCTCGCGCCGAATACGCGTTCCACCGCGAGGAAAACGTTTTCGGCACAGGTGAGCCAGGGCAGCAGCGAATGGTTTTGAAACACGACGCCGCGGTCCGGACCTGGTCCCGCGATCTCGCGTCCCGCGCACAGCAACACGCCGCTGCTTGGCTGAAGCAGGCCCGCAACCATGTTGAGCAACGTCGATTTGCCGCAGCCTGAATGGCCGATCAATGTCACGAATTCACCTTCGCGAATCGACACGTTGATGTCTTTGAGCGCCACAAAACTGCCGTTGTTTGTTTTGAAGGTCATGTTCGCCTGCTCGACCGATACGAATTTGTCCATGTGCATGTCCCGTTTTGCGATAGACGGTTAACGGTATTCAAAGCGGCGCGCGATCAGCATCAGCGCCTGCTCAAGGAGGAGACCGACGATGCCGACCGTAAAGATCGCGATGATGATGTGCTCGACGTTCAGGTTGTTCCACTCGTCCCACACCCAGAAGCCGATACCCACGCCGCCCGTCAGCATCTCAGCGGCCACGATGACGAGCCACGCGACGCCAATCGCCAGGCGGATGCCGGTCAGCATGAACGGCAGCACCGCCGGAAACAAAATTCGTGTGAAGACTTTCCACTCGGACAGATTCAGCACCTTCGCGACGTTGAGATAATCCTGCGGCACTTCACGTACGCCGGCGGCGGTGTTGATAATCATCGGCCAGATGCTCGAGATGAAAATGACCCAGATGGCGGCCGGATTCGCTGCCTTGAACACGAGCAGCCCGATCGGCAGCCATGCGAGCGGCGACACCGGCCGCAGCAGGCTCACGATAGGTGAAGTCATGTTGGCGAGAAAACGAAAGCGCCCGATCATGAACCCCAGCGGAATACCAATCAGCGCCGCCAGGCCGAACCCGATACCCACGCGTCCCAATGAATTGAGAATGTTCCATCCGATGCCTTGATCGTTCGGCCCCTTGCGATAAAACGGATCGCCAAACACCTGTACCGCGGAATGCCAGGTTTTAAGCGGGCCCGGCA
>JANXRI010000055.1 GCA_025353085.1 Betaproteobacteria bacterium | reverse complement strand
CATTCAAAGCAATGTCAATGCCGCGCTCGCCGAAGACATCGGTACCGGCGATTGGACCGCTCAACTGATACCGGCGACTGCTGTCGCCAGCGCACGAATCATCACGCGCGATGATGCCGTCATTTGCGGTGGGCCGTGGGTTGACGCCTGTTTTCGCCAACTCGATTCCGCCATAACGATCGAATGGGCAGTCAGCGAAGGCGCGCCCGCAAAGGCCGGGCAAACGCTCGTCAGTTTGCGTGGGTTGGCTCGTGCGCTGCTCACGGGCGAGCGCACGGCGCTTAATTTTCTGCAGTTGCTATCGGCAGTGGCCACGCTCACACGACGTTATGTGGACGCCGTTAAGGAAACGCGCGCCAAAATCGTCGATACCCGCAAGACCTTGCCTGGCTTGCGGCTTGCCGAGAAATATGCAGTGCGCATCGGCGGCGGCACCAATCACCGGCTTGGGCTCTACGACGGCATTTTGATCAAAGAGAATCACATCGCAGCGGCCGGCGGTATCGAAGCGGCGCTGCGTCAAGCGGCGAAAGTAGCGCCGCCTGGCGTGTGGACGCAAATCGAAGTCGAAAATTTCGCTCAGCTAAAAATGGCGCTGGCGGCCGGCGCGAAAATGATCCTGCTCGACAACATGAATTACGCCGAGATGGCGGAAGCCGTTAAATTAACGGCGGGACGCGCCGAACTCGAAGCATCGGGCGGCGTCACGCTTGAATCCGTGCGCGCTATTGCACTCACCGGCGTCGACCGGATTTCGATCGGCGCGTTGACCAAAGACGTGAAAGCGGTGGATTTGTCGATGCGGTTCGACAGTTAAGCGCAGTTGCGTTCGATAAAATCCTTGACCGCATCGACGTCTGCTTCAATCACCGTGAAGCGCTGAGGCAACTGCTCGAGTGTCTCAAGCCCCGGTGGCGCAGCGGGCGCGCGGCCAAGCGCTTCGACGATGGTCGCCGCAAACTTCACCGGTAATGCCGTTTCAAGACAAATGAGCGGCACGCCTTCTTCGCGGTATTCGAGCCCGACTTTGACACCGTCCGCCGTATGCGTATCGATAATCTCGCCGCGCTCGCGAAATACCCGGCGGATAGTTTCAATGCGATCCGCATGAGTGCTGCGCCCCGACACAAATCCGAACTGCGCGACGCGCGCGAAATGCGGCGTGCCGGCGAGATCGAATACACCATCCCGGTCGACCTGCTGCCAAAGGCGCCTGACGCCCGCACCATCGCGACCGATCAAATCGTAAATGAAGCGTTCGAAATTCGATGCCTTCGAAATATCCATCGAAGGACTGCTGGTCTGATGCACTTTATCGGCCGACCGCACGCGGTAAATTCCGCTGTGAAAAAACTCGTCCAGCACGTCGTTTTCATTGGTCGCGACGATCAGGCGGCGAATCGGCAGCCCCATGCAACGCGCGATATGGCCGGCGCACACATTGCCGAAATTGCCTGACGGCACCGCAAACGATACTTGCTCGTCGTTCGATGCGGTCGCCGCGAAATAGCCTTTGAAATAGTAAACGACCTGCGCCACCACGCGGGCCCAGTTGATTGAGTTGACCGTGCCAACTTTATAGCGGGACTTGAACGCGAGGTCGTTGCTCACGGCTTTGACAATGTCCTGACAGTCATCGAACACGCCGCGCACGGCAATATTAAAAATGTTCGGGTCTTGAAGCGAAAACATTTGCGCCGTCTGGAATGGGCTCATTTTTTGGTACGGCGAGAGCATGAACACGCGGATGCCGCGCTTGCCGCGCATTGCATATTCCGCCGCCGAGCCCGTGTCGCCTGAAGTCGCGCCGACAATGTTGAGTTGCGCGTCAGTTTTGGCGAGTGTGTGCTCGAATAAGTTTCCGAGCAACTGCATCGCGACATCCTTGAATGCGAGCGTCGGCCCGTTCGACAGTCCTAGAATGTGGACTCCCGGCTGCAATTGACGCAGCGGCGTTATTTCATCCGAGCGGAAAACTTCTGCGGTGTAAGTATGTTCGACGATAGCTTTGAGCTCCGCGGCCGGGATATCGTCGGCGTACAAGGCCAGAATTTCGAGCGCCAGATCGCGATAGCCGAGCTTGCGCCATGCAGCAAGAAGTTCGGCCCCGATCTGCGGATAGCGTTCAGGAATGGCGAGCCCGCCGTCTGCCATGAGCCCGCCCAACAATATGCTCGAAAAGCCGGCCGGCGCGCCGCCGCCGCGTGTGCTTACATATCGCATTGCCGCCGGTCTTTAATGCACACCCAGCTGTTCCATGCGTATGCGCGTAATTTTGCCGACGACCACCGGCAATGCCTCGATCCTCGCCATCGCGGCATTGACGTTTTTCTCGATCGCGAGATGGGTGAGCATGATGATGTCGACCTGCTCTTCGCCAGCGGACGGCTCTTTTTGCACCATCGCGTCGATCGATATGCCGCCGTCGGCGAGCACGCGTGTGATCTCAGCCAGGACGCCCGGCTTGTCGTGCACGCGCAGGCGCAGATAGTACGACGTTTCGACTTCGCTGATCGGCAGGATTGGCACGCTCGACAACTGGTCGGGCTGAAACGCGAGATGCGGCACCCGATGTTCGGGGTCCGCCGTGTGCATGCGGGTGACGTCGACGAGATCGGCGATGACCGCCGAGGCGGTCGGATACGCACCCGCGCCGGCGCCGTAATACATCGTCGCACCCACCGCATCGCCGTTGACGAGGATG
>JANXRI010000157.1 GCA_025353085.1 Betaproteobacteria bacterium | reverse complement strand
CTTCAACCGATAGTTTGCTTAGAAAAGCGGGATCGTGCGGCATATTGGAGGCGCGCGGCAAATCGAGCCATGCGGAGGTTGCCACGGCCAGCGTCCAGAAAAACGCCAGTGCCATAAAACAGATAAGTCGGAATCGAGTAACCATGGGGACAGTGTGGGGCGCGTGTTGAGCTGCTGTCTGTGCGCTGGCGAGCTTAGAAGAAATTATTGAGCGTTTCATAATGGATGACAATCGGAACGCTCAATCCCTTGTCCCCGTCCCTCTCCCGAAGGAGAGGGTGAGAATGGCACTAACCCGCTGTCGCGAATTAGTGAAACATCAATAATCAGAACTTATCTCAAAAATTAAAAAACAATCAGGCCTCCAATCTGTTTTGAGATAGCTTCTAAAAATTAACTAGGTTCCGAGCAATTCGCCGAACGGCTTCAGCGTCTCAATCCGGTCGCAGATAACTTTGGCGATCGCCACCAGCGGGCCACCCAGTAAAAGCCCCGCTACGCCCCATATCCAGGCGAAAAACAGTAGTGCAATGAAGAGCACGGCGGCGTTCACGCGCGCGAAGCGGCTTTGCAGCCAGGTCATCAATAGCAATCCGATGACGCCCGCGACGACGATCGACACGCCGGAGACCAGCACCGCATCGAGGACTGTGTCGAATTGCAGAAACGCGCCGACCCCGCTCGCCACAGCGAGCAGCAGCGGGCCGAGATACGGAATGAAGTGGAGCACGCCGGCGGCGACGCCCCACACGCCCGCCTGTTCCATGCCGAGCGCCGCGAAAGCAAGCCACGTGCAAACGCCGACCAGCGCATTCGAAATCACCATTGCAAGCAGATAGCGCTGGACCTGGGCGTCTACTTCCTCGAGTATCCGCACAACGTCTTTTTTGCGCGCGAGCGAAGGCCCGACGAGTTGCACCAGCTTGCGCCGGAAATGCGACCCGGATGCGAGCAAAAAATAAGTTAGCAGCAGAACAATGGGGGCCTGCGCCGCAATCGTAATCAGCAGTGCGGTTTGCGCGAGCGCGTAATCGGCAAGCCACGCACTCGACTCGACCGGCTTGGCGACTGGCGGGCGGGTGCCAATTTTGGCGCCCGCCTCCGCGGCGGCGCTCTGAATTTCTTTGGCCGCCTCCTGCATGTTTTGCAGCGCAGTGGGATGGCTTTGCCGCGTGAGGAGAATTTTCTGCCGCAGCTTGCGCGCCGCTTCGGGCAATTTCTCGATCATCGCGGTGGTCTGGTCCTGCAATACAACGGCAACCCACGACATACAGCCGATCAACGTCGCCATGATCATCAACGCGCCGATGGCGCGCGGCACCCCGCGATTTTCGAGCCAGTCGGCGAGCGGCTTCAATGCGTAACTGGCGAGAATGCCGATCAGCAACGGCACGAAAAAAGCGCGCCCGAGATGAAGTGCGCCAACCAGCGCAATCGCGGTCAATATGCCGAGAGCAACCATCAGGCGTGACCCGCGACTTCTTACCGCGACCGCCACCGTTTCCGCGACGCTTTCGCTGGTGGCCGCCGGCGCAGTGGCCCGTGCTACCGATTCATCAGTGCCGTTGTTCGATAGGCTCACCGGGGTCGGCACGGCGTCACTTCTTGACGCTCATCTGGTTGCTGACGGTGCGCACGCCTTCGATGCCGCGCGCGACTTCAACCGCGCGGTCGATCTGTAGCTGGTTGTCGACATAGCCGCTTAACTGGACTTCGCCTTGGCGTGTCACGACCGCAATGTCGAGGCCCTTGATGCTGGCATCTGCAAAAAATGCGGTCTTGACCCGCGCCGTGACGATACCGTCGTCGACCTTGTTCCCGACCGTGGTGTCGACGGTCTTCAAGCTCACCTTGTTGTCGACATTTTTGACCCCCGGCAGCGCATGCACTATTTCGACCGCGCGATCGATATCTGCCTGAGTGCCGGCAAAGCCGCTCAATTGCACTTCGCCCTTGCGCGTTTCGACCTTGAAGCCATAGCTCCTGGCCGCCAATTCAGCGAGCAAAGCCGCCGCGACGCGAGCAGTGACGATGCTGTCGTCTATTTCGGCGCCGACCGTGGTCTTGGCGGCTGGGGTGGCGGGCGCATCCTGCATCTTATTGCAGCCGGCAATGCCCATCGCTGTCACGGCTGCCAGCGCCAAAATAAAACCGTTCAGACCGAGGTGCGTTTTCATTCGAATTATCTCCATCCCCAACCGCTGCGAGTTTCGTCGAGTTTCGTCATTTAAGTCGCAGACCTCTGTGCGGTGGCGCACTCATTGGGCGTGGCGGCCCGCTCAATGCGTGACCGCCCGCTCGACTTATCGCGGATAGTTTGCCAGCGGATAGTTCGCCAGCGAACAGACGGGCCGCGCAAGAAGCAGACAATAGCGGCGATGCATCCGCATTAAGCGTTCATCCGGCCAAAGTTGCAGTCTTAAATTCAAACACAAAGGATCAACATGAAACAGACTAAATTCATTACAGCGGCAGCGCTAGCGCTGCTGCTCGGCACCATCGCGGCGACACCGGCCGCGCTGGCCGCCGAAGAAGCAATCGTCAAGACCGAGAACGGCGTCTCGTTCGTGTCCGGCGGCGTGGGCGACGCGTCGAGCGACAGTTTGCAGTCGCTCGCAAAAGATTTCAATCTGAAGCTCGTGTTTGCTCTCAAGTCCGGTGAATATGTCAGCGGCGTGAACGTCACGATCGCCAACGCGGGCGGCGAAACGCTGGTCGACACCACGTCTGAAGGACCGCTGTTCCTCACGAAGTTACCGGCGGGAAATTTTAAAATCGTGGCGACTCTGGGCAGCAAATCGGAAAGTCGCACGGTCACCGTCGGCGGTCGACTGCGCACGGTCGATTTCAGGTGGGCCAGCGAATAAAGCACGGCGCCGAATAAATTTAGCGCCCATTGATTTTTTAAAAATAAGCGACAGCGCATTTTGCCGGACGCTCCCCTTGCCCTGCGGGCATAGGTATCTACACATCGCCACTCCACAGCCCCTTCCCCGCTTGCGGGGGAAGGACGGGATGGGGGTGGGGGTGGGGCGCTGGCATCTCCAGCGCGGCCGCTGGGACGGCGACGGCGTGCCGGATCGTCGCGACGCGCATCCTGACAATCCGAATCGCCGCTAGCGGTCTCTCCAGATCCGTGCGGCGGCACTGGCCTCCAGAACCGCCGCATGGAGAATTATGCAAGACCCATAAAAGCTTTACTTGGGCCGCGGTCGCGTCAGTTCCGGTTGCACCGCAGTCAACCGCCCGGCGCGCAGTTCCGATACCGCTTTGGCGACCGCGCGCGCCACGTTGCGGGTTTCTTCCTGCACGGGCTCGTCGCGATCGAGCGCTTCGTGACTCGTCGCATACGGCTCGTAATAGCCGATATAACGATCGACGCGGGCGGGCGCACCGGCGTCGATGAAACCCATCCAGTCGAGCCAATCGGACAACGCGCGGCGCGAGCCCTCGATACCGGCCACATCGCCATGCACCATCAGGCCATAGACGCGTCCGGCCAAATGCTGCGGATAGTTCCAGCCCGCCATCTCCAGTTCTTTCGCTTTGCCGGCATTCTTGCCCGCAGTCGATGTGGGGTCAGCATTGCCGCCATCGGCGCACACGAGGCGGTCGATCATCAGTTTTAACGGGCTCGGGCTCTGATACCAGTAGACGGGCGTAACGAGGATAACGCCGTGCGCGGCCGTCCATCGCTCGTAGATTTCGTTCATCCAATCGTTGGTCTGGTTAAGCGAATGGTTGGGATAGCAACTGCACGGCCAATGACACAGCGGCATGGCAGTGGAAGCGCATCCCTTGCACGGATGAATCTTGCGGCCGTACTCGGATGTCAGCAAACTGAGATCGAGCAGGTCGACATGGATATCAGCGCGCTCCAGAATATCACGGGCGATTTCGACGAGCCGGTAAGTCTTCGACATCTCGCCCGGGCAGGTGCCGTCGTTGCGCGCCGAGCCGCAGATCAGCAGCACGCGGGACGCACTCTGCGTCCACTGACGCTGCGCTTCATCAATGCGCTGCTTCGCGGCGATCCACTCGACCGATAACTTGTACTCGGGGTCGGCGTATCCGGGGCCAGCCTTCTCGGCCAGCGGCGCTTTGCGGCCCTCGGAGTACGCGTCCCATGCGATCGCTTCAAGCCGCGCGATCGACTTGTCTTCGGCGCGAAACGCCGGATCATAAAAAGATTCACGAAAGCGCGCGCTGAACGCCTCGCGCGTGAGATGGCCGGGTGCCTGGCCCTTGCGGACTTTAATCATTGCGTTTTTTCCGTTCGTTGTATTTTACGAAAAACCCACTGCGTCCTAGCGCGGGAGTGCGCTCACACGCCAGACGATATTGCCGACGTCATCCGCGACGAGCAGCGCGCCCGTCTTGTCGAGCGCAACACCCACCGGTCGGCCCTGCGCATTACCTTCCGGCGAAACAAACCCGGTGAGCACATCCACCACCGGGCCCACTGCGGCCTTGCCGCCGCTGAAAGGCACGAACACGACTTTGTAGCCGCTATGCGGTTTGCGATTCCATGAACCGTGCTGACCGATGAACATGCCGTGCTGAAATTGCGCGGGCAGACTGGTGCCATGCGCGGACGCGAGCCCCAATGACGCGGTATGCGGTCCCAGCGCATAATCTGGAGCCATTGCTGTTGCCACCAGATCCGGGCGCGGCGGTTCTACGCGCGTATCGACATGCTGGCCGTAATAGCTGTACGGCCAGCCGTAAAAGCCGCCATCTTTGACCGACGTTAAATAGTCCGGCACCAGATCGCTGCCCAGTTCGTCGCGCTCATTGACGACCGTCCACAGGGCGCCGCTGTCCGCCTCCCACGCCATGCCGTTAGGATTGCGCAAGCCGCCCGCAAACACACGTTTAATTCCCGTCTTAAGGTCGAACTCCCAGATAGCGGCGCGGCCTTCTTCTTTATCGATGCCATTTTCGGCCACGTTACTGTTCGATCCGACGGTCACATAAAGCCGCGCGCCGTCCCTGCTCGCAATAATATTTTTGGTCCAGTGATGATTAATGGGACCGGCGGGCAAATCCATCACCTTGACGGCAGGCGCAGTGATTTTCGTGTCGCCCGCGCGGTATGGAAACCGCACCACCGCATCTGAATTTGCGACATAAAGATCACTGCCGACCAGCGCCATACCAAAGGGTGAACTGAGGCCCTCGAGAAACACTGAACGGACTTCCGCAACGCCGTCGCCATCGCTGTCACGCAACAACGTGATTCGGTTGGCGCTCGGCACGCCCGCACCCGCTCGGCGCATGACCATTTTCATGATCCGCCCTTTGATGCCTTTCCCGTCCTCGGGTTTCGGCGGCGCATTGGTTTCAGCGACCAGCACGTCGCCATTGGGCAGCACGTAAATCCAGCGCGGATGGTCGAGTTTTTCCGCGAAGCGGGCGACTGCCGTGCCCGCTGCCGCAATCGGCTTGCCATCCGCCGGCCAACCCTTGGCCGGCGCAATATTGACTACCGGAATAAGGGATTTCTCCGGCGCCGGCAGCGTGGGATTGGGTCCGCTGCCTTGATCAACGGTTAATCGCGCCGCGCCCCCGCAGGCCGTAAGACATAGAGCGACAAATACGGGCAGCAAATAGCGATACGGCAATTTAGTCATGGTGTTTTCTTTCGATATGCACGACGAAACCGGCACCCGGCGCCGGTATTGATGCCGAATTAGGCAGGCCGCATCACATTTCAGTTCACTCGTGCATAAATAATAATGCAAACTTTTTGACGAACCGGCTACGCACCTCTCAAAAGAAGCGGCAAGCGGTTACCACCCGCCCTCTTTTTGCCAACCGCGGGCTTCGCTGCGGCAATAAAAAAACGGCGCCTCGGATGATGCGCCGTTTTACCGATTATCGTGTTGCTCGCAACCCTCGCGACGATCACCGCAGTCTAGTCACCGCAGCGGACGACGCGCATCCTGCGCGCCGACGAGTGCAACTCCATGCGATAACGGTCAGCATCGACCTCTCGCTCGAGGCGGTCGAATATTGTGAGAAGCTCTGCGGTCGCAGATGTGAGACCAGAGCCCTCACCCTCGCTGCGAACACTGGGCGTGACGCTCAACGGTTTGTCATAGATAGTTTCGATCGTCATAACGTATACCTGCCGGGGTTCGGTTGAAACAGATTATTTATCGGCTTTGACGACGATGTCGTTCTTCACCGACGTAACGCCTTTGACGCCGCGGGCGATCGTAACCGCGCGATCGACGGCGGGCTGGTTTGCCGCAGTACCGCTCAGGCTTACCACCCCCTTGGCGTCGGTATCGACTTTGATATGCACGAGGCTCGAAATCTTTTCACCGGCGAGTTCGGCTTTGATCTTGGTCGTGATGACCGAGTCTTTGACAAACGCTTTGGGTGAAGTGCGATCGGTGTCGCCGTCTGCGCTGTACCCGGCAATCGGCAGGACCAGTGCGCCTGCAAGCAGGCAGGTAGTAACGATTTTGATGTTCATGGTATTTTTCTTTCAAAGTTGGGAAATGGCGCTTCTGGCGGATGTATCCAGAGCACCGAGTCTCCGCTACGCGCCGCCAAACGCTTCGTGCGCCGGCCCACATACGTCAAAATATAGCTGCATTTTCGCGATGCGAAGTGTGTGCTGGCGAACAGACCTCAATAGACCGCGGCTGCAATAATTTCCGCACCCTTAAAAAGGGCGCAGAGCGTACGGGAGAGCGCGCCATCCGGCAGGTGTTCACAGTGACCGAGCGGTGATGCAAGCGATTTCGAGGCTCAAAACAATGACAACAATATCGACGGCGCCCGTTTCAGCTAAACGGTTTACGTGCGACCACGGCATCGCTGCGCGCGTTTTCATCTTTGTGCTGGTCGCCGCGTTCGCCGGCGGATGCTCGACGTTGCCGCCGGGCTCCAGCTTCCCCAAAACCGTGTCGTGGGCGATCGCCGCGCCAGAACAAACGCGTCTGGGCCGGCAATTTGCAGATGCCGCGAGCCAACATCCGGGCACTTCGGCGTTTCGCATGGTAACCGTCGGCGTCGACGGATTTCTCGCGCGCGTCCAGATGATTAATGCCGCCGAGCGCACGCTCGATCTTCAATATTTCATATTCCGCGCCGACGAAACCGGCAAATTGCTCGCCGAAGCGGTATTGCGCGCGGCCGACCGGGGCGTGCGCGTTCGCCTGCTGCTCGACGATGGCGAAGCCAAGCCGGGCGACGAACAAACGGCTGCGCTGGACGCGCATCCTCAAATCGAGATCCGCGCGTACAACCCGTTCTCCTACCGCGGCCCGTCCGTCTTCATGCGCGCGCTCGAATTTGCATTCAACAGTTCGCGGCTCGACTATCGCATGCACAACAAGTTGATGGTCGTCGACAACGCCATCGCGATTGTCGGCGGCCGCAATGTCGGCGATCAGTATTTTCAGATCAATCCCGAATCTCAATACGCCGATGATGATGTCTTTGCCGCCGGGCCGGTCGTCAAGCAGCTCTCCGGCACTTTTGACGAATTCTGGAACTGTGATCTGAGCATTCCGATGCGCGCGCTCACGAAGGAAATGACCTCGGATGCCGCACTCGCCAGTTACCGGCAGATCCTGACCGATCATCGCCAGCAAGTGAAATCCGATGGCACCGACTATGCGAGCCGCGTGGCCAGCGGCCAGCCGCTTGCCGACACGCTGTCCGGCAAGCTGCCACTGGTCTGGGCAAGCTCTCAACTCGTGTTCGACAGTCCGGATAAGAAGCGCGTCGAAAAAGGCGAAATGGTGGGCCGGCTCATGCACAAACCCGTCGCCGCAGCGGTGGCCGCGGTGAAGACCGAACTGCTGATGATCACGCCTTATCTGATACCGGGCGACGAAGGCATGAAGCTGTTTACCGATATTCGCAAGCGCGATGCGAAGGTCAGCATTTTGACGAGCTCGCTCGAGGCGACCACCGTAATATTGGCGCAGGCGGCATACATGCGCTACCGCGAGCCTTTGCTGGAAAGGGGGGTAGAGATTTACGAAATACGTTCGCTGCTTGGAAACTCGCGCGGCAGCGGTCAACCGGTAAACATCTCGCGGTTCGGCAATTACTCATTGCATGCGAAGCTGTTCGTGCTCGACCGCGAGCGGCTGTTTGTGGGCTCGATGAATTTCGATCAGCGCTCGATGCACCTTAATACCGAGATCGGCCTGATCATCGACAGCCCCGAGCTTGCCCGGCAGGCCGTCGCACGATTCGAAGCCATGAGCAGTCCACCCAATGCTTATCAGGTGTTGCTCGCGCCGCGGGATGGCGGCAATACGCCGCCGCTGGTGTGGCGCACGCAGGAAAACGGCAAGCTCGTCGAATACGATCGCGAACCCGCGCGCAGCAACGGCCAGCGGGTGATGGTGAGACTGCTGTCGTTGCTGGCGGTCGACGACGAGCTATAGCGGTGCGGTTTGCGCACTGGCGCTGGAAGTGCCGGCGCCGGCCAGCGCTTCCGCCTGTTCGAGCGCCTGATCAAGCGCCGCCATAAATTCGGCAAACTTGATCGGCTTCGTCAAATAGCGAAAAAAGCCCGCCTCGAGACCGCGCTCGATGTCCTCCGGAATCGCGTTGGCGCTGAGCGCGACGACCGGTATATGCCGGGTCGCGCCGTCCTGGCGCAATATCTGCATGGCTGCGGTGCCGCTCATGCCGGGCAGATTAATGTCCATCAGAATCACGTCCGGCCGCATGGTACGCGCCAGTTCGATACCGAGCCGTCCATTTATCGCGGTTAGTAGTTTGATGTCTGCGCGCCGCGCGATGAGTTGCTCGACCAGTTTCATATTCGCGGGATTGTCCTCAACATAAAGCAGGGTGCGCATCGGCGCGCCGCTCGGCGTCTGCACGGGCTCCTGGATCGCAGCCTCGGGCCGGCCTTCGAGGATTAACGGCGCGCGCGCCGAATTGAGTTCGAACCAGAACACACTGCCGGTGCCGACCGTGCTTTCTACACCAATCTTGCCGCCCATCAGTTCGACCAGCCGCTTGGTTACAACCAGGCCGATGCCGGTGCCTTCCTCGGCGCTGCCCTCCTGGCCAAGGCGGTTGAAAGGTTGAAATAATTGTGCGATTTTTTCCGGCGGTAATCCCACGCCGGTGTCGCGGATGCTGATGCGAAAATTATCCGGCGCGACCGCGGCGCATTCGACCACCACGGACCCGTCTGCCTGATTGTACTTAATCGAGTTCGACAGCAGATTGATCAGGATCTGTTTGACGCGCGTACGATCGGCATACACGAAACACGGCTCGTCGAAGCGCGGAAAGCTTATGCGGATGCCGCGCTTGGCGGCCTGCGACTCGATCATGGAATGACATTCGACCATGATCTCATCGAGCGCCAGCGATTCGCGCGAGATTGCGAGCTTGCCGGATTCGATCAATGCGAGATCGAGAATTTCGTTAATGAGCTCGAGCAAATACCAGCCGGCATGCAGTATCTGGTCGATGCTTGCTTTTTGCGACGGCGTCGGCGCCGGGAAGTCGGAATCCATCAACTGGCTGAAACCCAGAATCGCGTTCAGCGGGGTGCGCAGCTCATGGCTCATGCTCGACAGAAAGTTCGACTTGGCGAGGTTAGCCTTGTCGGCCGCGGCAATCGCGCTTTCGAGCGCGACGTTGTTCTCCTGCAACGTGAGTTCGAAGCGTTTGCGTTCGGTCACGTCGCGCGCGGCCGCGAATACGCCGCGCAGTTTGCGATCCCTGTCATGCAGCGTGGTCGCGTTGTACGACACTACGGTTTCCTTGCTGTCCCGGGCGCGCGCGGTCAACTCATAATTGGTGACCTTGCTTTCGCGCAGGACGCGCTTGATGCTGGCCTCGGCGCGCCCCGGATCGGTAAAGTAGTTCTTGAACGGTGCGCCGATCAATTCATCGCGCGTGCAGCCGGTAAGCGCTTCCATCTGCTGGTTGACATCGGTGATGATGCCGCGCAAATCGGTGATCGTCAGTGCGTCGATATTCGATTCGATCAGCGAGCGCGTGTAGAACTGCTGATCGCGCAACCGCTGGTCGAGCAGCATCTGCTCGGCTTCGACCTGCTTGCGCGCGGTGTTGTCGGTGCCGATCAGCAGATAGCCGATGATCGAATTTTGATCGTCGCGCAGCGCCGTGACCGACACCACCGCCGGAAAACGGCTGCCGTCCTTGCGGAAGTAGGTCAGCTCGTAAATGTCCTCGATGCCGCGTGAGGCCTTGAACACCAGCGCCTCGAAGCCCGGCGTGATCGGCGT
>JANXRI010000462.1 GCA_025353085.1 Betaproteobacteria bacterium | reverse complement strand
GGCAAGGTCAATGACGTCAAAGGCGCGCGTGCTTTAGCAATCCTCGGTGACTCGATCACGACGGACCACATCAGCCCATCCACCAAAATAAAAACGGGCACACCGGCCGGTAAATGGCTTGAGGGCTACAACAGCCCGCCGTCTGACTGGGGTCATTTCGGCGTGCGCCGCTGCAACCATGAACTGATGGTGCGCGGCACCTTTGCAAATGTTCGCTTACGCAATCAGGTCGCGCCCGGCACCGAAGGGCCGATTACCAGACATCAGCCTGACGGGGCTCAGATGACTATTTTCGATGCGTCCGAGCTATACCACGCGTCCGGGACGCCGCTGGTTATTTTCGGCGGCGAAGATTACGGCATGGGTTCGTCGCGCGATTGGGCGGCCAAAGGCGTCCAATTGCTTGGCGTCAAAGCCGTGATCGTGAAAAGTTTCGAGCGCATTCACCGCGCGAATTTGGTCGGCATGGGCGTACTGCCGCTGCAGTTCAAAGCCAACGACAGCGTGCAGTCGCTCAAGATCGACGGCACCGAGATGTTCGACATCGAGGGCGTCAACGGCGGTGATGTAAAACCGATGCAGGACGTGACGCTCGTGATCACGCGCAAAGACGCCACAACACAACGCGTAACTCTCACGCTACGCGTCGATACCGTCATCGAAGTGGACTACCTGAAGCACGGTGGCATACTGCCATACGTGTTACGGCAAATCCTGGCGGAAGCAGCCTAAAATAAACGCACGCTCGCGCGATTGCTCCTAAAAAGGAAGCCGCCTAGACTCCTCTTATGCGAATAGTCGGCCAACAAGACCGCTCTGAAATCGAGCTGGATCCAATTGCAGCCCACCGTCGCGGGCGCGTTTTGGACGCCATGTTGCGCAGTGCGGCGCCGCCAATAATGCGCGGTGTAACGCGCGGCACTCATGAATACTTCAATCGCATTGACGCCGAACGCCAAACCCGGATCGCGCGCGCTCTGAACTCCGCATGACCCCCGATGACCCGCTGCTCAAACTGCTCGCACGGTTTTGCGCCGAAGGGGTTGAATACGTTTTAGTGGGCGGTCAGGCGGTGCGGCTCAATGGTTATTTGCGCGCAACTGAAGATATCGATGTGCTTATAAAAGCCACGCGCAGCAACGGTGAAAAAATAATCCGCGCCCTGAGCTTCCTTGCGTCATCGGCGGAGCTTAAGCCGGATTGGTTTCTGCCGGCCGCGGATGGCAGCGTTGAAAATATCCGGGTGGCCGACGATCTGCTGGTCGATTTACTGTTTGCGGCTAACGGTCAAACGTATGAATCCATACTCCCGTACATCCGGGAGCTGGTGATTGAGGGAACGCCGGTGAAGGTCCTCAACATCGACGGTCTGATCAAGACCAAGACCAACGACCGTGAGAAGGACCTGCTTGATAAGCAGGTGCTCGCCCGTATCAAACGATCGCTAGGCAACGAGAAGTAAAACGCGTCCGTTCCCGGTCAACGATTCGCCATAGCGAACTAGAGCGCTAAGAGATTCGCACTCCGCCGCCGATTGCTGCATTGACGGCCGGCATCACTTTTTCCGCCATCAATTCCATCGAGCGGCGCGCGAGCTTGACGTCGGCCCAGTCGTGCCCCGCGTATAGCAGCGTGCCGAAGTCGCCGATCGTTTCGCGGAAAGCGAGTATCTGCTCGACGACGCTGTCGACGCTGCCGCAGATCACCAGCGTATCGAGCAGGTATTCGAGCGTGACCGCCGAGTTGGGCATCGCGAGGTCGTGCTTGAAAATATCGACGTTGCCGTGCCCCATGCGCTTGATCAGCAGGTTGCGATAGTAAAACCCGTAGGGCCCGTTGGGATCTTTGGCATAGCGCCGTGCGGTTGCATCGTCTTCGGCGACAAACACGCTTTTGCACACGCGCCAGTTGCTGCGGTCCGCCGGATGTCCGCCAAGCTTGCAGCCTTCTTCATGCTTCGGCCAATGTGTTTTTGCCCACACCGGTTGCAAAAAATTCGCGGTAATTGGCTGCCAGCCGCGCTTGGCCGCTTCGACGAGCCCGCGCGAATGCGGCACGACTGCCGTGACGATTATCGGCGGGTGCGGCTTTTGGTAAGGCTTCAGCATGATGCCCTGCCCCGCTTCGCGGATCATCGTGTGTGCAGTTGTTATGTTCCAGAATTTGCCTTGTATGTTGTACGGCGCGTCACCGCTCCACATCGCGAGAATCTGGTTGATTGATTCGACAAACATCGCATTGCGGTCGCGCTCGAGGTTGCCCATCATTTCCATATCGGATCTGAGGCCGCCGGGGCCGATGCCGAACATGAAGCGCCCTTCGAGCATGTGGTCGACCATTGCGACCATCGCCGCAACCTGCGCCGGATGATTGTTCGGCAGATTGACAGTGCCGCTGCCGAGCTTGATCTGCCTGGTCGCATCGGCAACGCTTGCGATAAATGCGAGGCACGACGGAATCGATTCGCAAATATCCGTGACGTGCTCGCCGATGTACGCTTCGCTGTAACCGAGCTCATCCGCCAGCAGCACGGCGGCGCGGTCTTCCTTGAGTGTCTCGGTGTAGTTGCGCCCGGGCGGGTGCATCGGCATGGTGAAAAAACCCAGTTGCATGATTATTTAGC
>JANXRI010000414.1 GCA_025353085.1 Betaproteobacteria bacterium | reverse complement strand
TTTTTTCCTTTCTTCGGAACCAGTTATGTTCGGTTTTTTGAGCGGCTACTTTAATAACGACCTCGCGATCGATCTCGGCACGGCCAACACTCTCATCTATGTGCGCGGCAAAGGTATTGTGCTCGACGAACCGTCGGTCGTCGCAATCCGCCAGGAAGGCGGCCCCAATGGCAAGAAGGTAATTCAGGAAGTCGGTCTCGCCGCCAAGGCGATGTTAGGCCGCACGCCAGGCAACATCACGGCGATCCGGCCGATGAAGGACGGCGTGATCGCCGACTTCACGGTGACTGAGCAGATGCTGAAGCACTTCATCAAAAAAGTGCACGATTCGCGGCTGTTCTCGCCAAGTCCGCGCATCATCATTTGCGTGCCGTGCGGCTCAACTCAGGTCGAGCGGCGCGCGATCCGCGAATCGGCGATCGGCGCCGGCGCATCGCGCGTGTATCTGATCGAAGAACCGATGGCAGCGGCGATCGGCGCCGGCCTGCCGGTGGGCGAGGCGACGGGCTCGATGGTCGTCGACATCGGCGGCGGCACCACTGAAGTCGGCGTGATATCACTCGGCGGCCTCGTTTATAAAGGCTCGGTGCGCGTTGGCGGCGACAAATTCGACGAAGCGATCATCAATTACATCCGCCGCAACTACGGCATGCTGATCGGCGAAACGACCGCCGAGCACATCAAGAAGGAAATCGGTTCGGCATTTCCGGGCTCCGAAGTGCGCGAGAAGGAAGTCAAAGGCCGCAACCTGGCCGAAGGAATTCCGCGCAGCTTTACTATTTCCTCCAACGAAATTCTCGAAGCATTGACCGAGCCGCTCAACAGTATCGTGAGCGCAGTCAAATCCGCGCTCGAGCAGACGCCGCCCGAACTCGCCGCGGACATCGCCGAAAAAGGCATGGTGCTGACCGGCGGCGGCGCGCTGTTGCGCGATATTGACCGCTTGCTGATGGAAGAGACCGGCCTGCCTGTGATCGTCGCCGAAGATCCGCTGACCTGTGTGGTGCGCGGCTCCGGCATGGCGCTCGAGAAAATGGAAAAACTGGGCAGCATCTTTACGGATGACTGACCCGCATGAGGGGTGAGATGTGAGGAGCGTGGCAATCCCGGACTGCCGCGCTAACGACCGCTCCGCCGCCCGCCACCTGCCATACCGGTAATGGAACATTCACCGCCGCCATTTTTCCGACGCGGCCCGCCCCCACACGTTCGCCTGTTGCTGTGTTCGCTGTTGTCCGTCGCGCTGCTCATCGCGGATGCGCGCTATGGCTACCTCGAAGGCATTCGGAAGGTCGTGTCCGTCATTGTCTACCCGTTACAGCGGCTCGCCGGTGCGCCGCGCGGGCTGTTTGACAGTCTGGGCGAATTTTTCGTGACCCAAAACGCCCTGCGCACCGAGAACGCGAAGCTCGCCACGCAGAGCCTCAACGACACTGTGGTACTGCGCAAGTACGCGGCGTTAGCCGCCGAAAATGCGCATCTGCGCGACTTGCTCGGCGCACGCCAGCGATATCCCGAAAGTACTGTCTTTGCCGAAGTCTTGTATGCAGGGCGCGACCTCTTCACGCGCAAAATCGTGATCGACAAAGGCCAGCAGCATGGCGTCAAGCTCGGTCAGCCGGTGATCGACCAGATCGGCATCGTAGGCCAGATTACTCGCATCTATCCATGGCTGTCCGAAGTTACGTTGCTCACTGACAAGGAACAGGCGGTGCCGGTGCAAAGCTTGCGCAACGGTCTGCGCGCGGTGATCGGCGGCACCGGCAACGATGGCCAGCTCGAATTAAAGTTCATCCCGTTGAATGCGGATTTTCAGACCGGCGATCAACTTGTCACCTCGGGCATTGATGGCGTCTACCCGCCGGGCTTGCCGGTAGCTGAAGTTGTTACGGTCGAACGTAACGCCGCCTATCTCTTCGCGCGCATCTCGTGCAAACCACTCGCCGGCGTCACGAGTCACAGTCAGGTGCTCGTTCTGAATTGGGAAAACAAGCTGCCGGAGCGGCCCGTGGATGAACCCACGGCAGCGCCGCGCCCGAAAAAATCGCGCCGGGGAGCTTGATGCCATCACGCGATTTTTCTCTGCATGAAATTCTGCTGCCGGTCAGCGGCGTGTTCATCATTATTACGTTTATCGCGGCCTTGTTCGTCAACCTGATGCCCTGGTCGGGCTGGTGGGTGTACGTGAAACCCGACCTGGTGGCGCTGGTCGTGCTGTATTGGTGCATCCAGCAACCCCGCAAGGTCGGTTTTGCCTCTGCCTGGATGTTGGGACTCGTAATGGATGTCGCAGAAGGAAGCCTCTTCGGCCAGCACGCGCTCGCGTACTCGGTGCTTGCGTTCGCCGGCATCGTCCTGCACCGCCGCGTGCTGATGTTCACAATGCGTGATCAGATTCTGCATGTACTCGTGCTGCTTTCCATGAACGATGCCATCGTGCTCGCCGTGCGAATGTTCGCGGGCGCGGCCTTTCCGGGCTTTCGCTATTTCATCGGCAGCGTGACGGCCGCTGTGTTGTGGCCGGCGCTGACGTACATTTTCAAATTGCCGCAGCGGCCCACGCCGGACCCCGACCGTGTCTGAACTCACGATCAACCCCGGCGTCGAGCTCAGAAATTCGCGGCTCGAGATTCACCACTTCCGTGTCAGGCTGGCAGTCGCCTCCGCGTTCGTACTGTGCATGTTTGCGCTGTTGTTCGCGCGCTTTTTCTATTTGCAGGTAATCCAGCACGATTACTACACGACGCTTGCCGAAGCCAACCGCATCTCGATCGTGCCGATTCCGCCGAGTCGCGGCATTATTGTCGACCGCAACGGTGTCTTGCTGGCAAACAACTATGCGGCCTACACGCTCGAAATCACTCCGCGCAAGGTCGAGGATGTCGAGGCGCTCATCGATGAACTGGCCACAGTGGTCGAAATCACGGCCAGAGACCGGCGGCGTTTTCGCAAGCTGATCGACGAGAGCAAGAGTTTCGAAAGTCTGCCGATTCGCACGCGCCTGTCGGACGAGGAAATCGCGCGTTTCGCCGCCCACCGCTATCGCTTTCCGGGCGTCGAAATGAATGCGCGGCTGTTTCGCCAGTATCCCCAGGCTGAATTGTTTTCGCACGTGGTCGGCCACATCGGCCGCATCAACCCGCACGAGATCGAGCAGCTCGAGAGCAAGGGCGTCGACGCCAACTATCGCGGCACCGATTACATCGGCAAGGTTGGACTCGAGCAAAGCTATGAGACGCAACTGCATGGCACCACCGGCGTCGAGGAAGTCGAGGTCGACGCGGCCGGCCGAGCGGTGCGCACACTATCGCGTTCTGCCCCGGTGTCGGGCAATAATCTCGTGCTGAACCTCGATGCCAAACTGCAGGAAGTCGTTTATCGCGCGTTCGGTGAATTTCGCGGCGCGCTCGTCGCGATCGACCCGACCACGGGCGGCGTAGTGGCGTTCGTCTCGAAGCCCGGCTTCGATCCGAATTTCTTCGTCGACGGCATCGATCCGCAAAACTGGAAGGAACTCAACGAATCGATCGACCGGCCGATGGTAAACCGCGCGCTCGCCGGCACCTATCCGCCGGGCTCGACTTTCAAGCCGTACATGGCGCTCGCGGCGCTCACTTACGGCAAGCGGCGTGCGGAGCAGGCGATCAGCGACCCCGGCGGCTATAACTTTGGCGGGCACTTTTTTCGCGACGACAAGGTCGGCGGCCACGGCATGGTCAACATGTATAAATCGATCGTCGTGTCGTGCGACACCTATTACTACATGCTCGCCAACGATCTGGGCATCGACAATATTTCAACTTTCATGAAGCAATTCGGCTTCGGCAGCCGCACCGGCATCGACATCACGGGCGAGTCGGCTGGCATTCTGCCGTCGCAGGAATGGAAGACCAAACGCTTCAAGCAAAAATGGTATGCAGGTGAAACCATCAGCGTCGGCATCGGCCAGGGCTACAATTCCTACACGCCGCTGCAACTCGCGCAAGCGATCGCGGCGATCGCCAACGACGGTGTGATGTTTCGCCCGCATATCGTCGACTACGTTGAAGACGTCGCGACGCGCGCGCGCACGGTCGTCGAGCCGCAGCCGCTGCGCACCATACCACTCAACCCCGAGCATCTGAAGGTCGTTAAAGACGCGCTGGTCGGCGTCAACAAAGAAGGCACCGGCGCGCGCGCATTCGCGGGCACGCCTTATGTGAGCGCGGGCAAAACCGGCACCGCACAGGTGATCGCGATCAAGCAGGGCGAGAAGTATGTCGAGAGCCGCGTCGCGGAACGGCATCGCGACCATGCGCTGTTCATCGCCTACGCGCCGGCCGATAAACCGAAGCTGGCACTTGCCGTGCTGGTCGAGAATGCGGGTTTCGGCGCGCGCGCGGCCGCGCCAATCGCGCGCCAGGTATTCGATTATTGGTTGCTCGGCAAGCAACCCACGCCGGTCAAACCCGACAACAGCGAGGCCGGTCGTGATTAGGCGCATTACGCGGCTGTTGACTGCGCATATCGACAGTCAGTTGTTGATCTTGTTGTTATCGTTGATGAGCGTTGGGCTCGTCACGATTTTTAGCGGCTCCAACCAAAGCGTACCGCGCATTTCGAGTCAGGTCGCCAACATTTTCGTGGCGCTCGGCGTGATGTATATATTCGCCAATGTGCCGCCGCATTATCTGCGGCGTATTGCGCTGCCGCTATACGTTCTGGGCGTGCTGCTGCTCGTTTGCGTAGCGCTGTTCGGCGACATCGTCAACGGCGCGCGCCGCTGGCTTTACGTCGGCGTCACGCGTATCCAGCCGTCGGAACTCATGAAAATCGCGGTGCCGTTGATGCTGGCTTGGTACTTTGACCGTTATGAAGCCACGCTGAAACTCAAGAACTACCTCGTCGCGGCCGTTTTACTGGTGCTGCCGATCGGCCTTATCGTGCGCCAGCCCGATCTCGGCACCGCGTTACTGATTTCCGCCGCGGGCGCTTATGTGCTTTTCCTGGCGGGATTATCGTGGCGCATCATGCTCGGGCTGGGCCTCGCGGCGGCTGCGTGCATGCCGTTCGTATGGGGGATGATGCACGACTACCAGCGTCAGCGCATTTTGACTTTGATCGACCCGACGCAAGACCCGCTCGGCGCCGGTTATCACACGATTCAATCGACGATCGCAGTCGGTTCGGGCGGCCTCGCGGGCAAAGGCTGGCTGCAGGGCACGCAGACCCATCTCGACTTCATTCCCGAGCGCACCACCGATTTCATTTTTGCGGTATTTTCGGAAGAGTTCGGCTTGCTTGGCAACGTGCTGCTGCTCGGACTGTTCCTGCTGGTGATCGGACGCGGCATGGTCATCACCGCCAACGCCCCCACTTTATTCACGCGGCTCCTTGGCGGCGCGATCACGCTGACTTTTTTCACCTACGCGTTTGTCAACATGGGCATGGTCAGCGGCATCCTGCCGGTAGTCGGCGTGCCGCTGCCGCTCGTAAGCTATGGCGGCACTTCGCTCGTGACGATTTGTCTGGGGCTCGGCATTCTGATGAGCATTGCAACGCATAAAAAACTCGTTCAATCGTGATGGGTAATGTGTGATGCGTGATGGGAGAAAACCGATAGTGCGGGCTCACGTTTTTGCGACCAAGAATGGGCGGGGGAATACCCATTACCCATTGCCCATTCGCCATTACCTCATAGTCGCAGCGTTCCTCGCAGCGATTATGAGTGGCTGCGGCAGCATGAGCTCGCGCGAGCAGCCTGCACCGCCCATCGCGCGAGCGCCAGACGGCGCACCGGTGCCCGGCAAACCGTCTACTTCGCGCGGCGGCAGCTATTATTTGAACGATGGGCCCGGTGACAATCCGCCGCCTAATCTCGATCAGGTGCCGGACGCAGTACCGAAACGCGAGCCGCTCGCGCGCGGCGCGATGCGCCCGTACGTCGTCATGGGCCAGAGCTTCACCCCAATGACACAGGTCGTGCCGTATAAAGCGCGCGGCCTGGCGAGTTGGTATGGACGGCGCTATCACGGAGTGCAAACTTCATCCGGCGAAATTTACGACATGTACGGCATGACTGCGGCGCACACCACCCTGCCGATTCCAAGTTTCGCGCGCGTGACCAACATTGCCACCAACAAATCGGTGATTGTCCGCATCAATGACCGCGGGCCTTTTTATCCCGATCGTCTGATCGATCTGTCGTATACGGCGGCCTTCAAGCTGGGGGTGTTGGGCGGTGGCAAAGCAATGGTGGAGGTTGAAACCATCATCCCGGATGCGGGCACGCCGACGACCTCGTCGGTTGCTGCAGCGCCGCCGCCCGTGCCGGCTATTCCAACGGTTAGTAGCGCAACTCCTTTACTGCCGCCGGTCGCGCCGGTTGGCGTGCCGTTGCTGGCGCCTGCGATCAGTGCGGAAGCAGCCACACCCCCACCGGTGACGCCAGACGCTTCAATCGCCGTCACCGCTGAGCAGAAAGGCCTGTTCCTGCAACTGGCCGCCTTCGGTTCCCAGGACAATGCAGACAGTTATCTGGCGCGCCTGCGCAGGCAGGTCGACTGGCTCGCGCCCGCGCTACACGTCTATCCGAAGGACGGCCTCTTTCGCGTGCATGCCGGGCCTTACGTGAATCAGGCCGACGCGCGCGCCGCCGCTGACCGCATCAGCCAGTCGCTGGGCATCAAGGCGATGGTGTTTGCGCGTTAGCGCTGGCACGTCGCAATTGCGGTCACAACGCGAACTTCAACTCGCGATGACAGTGCGTTGCGAGAACGGGTGAAAAAAAATATTTGTGGTTATTCAGATAGTCTGACGCCGACCGCAGCGCTCCATCGCTGATGCAACTGGTAGCGCACGCGCGCATCGACCACGAATTTACCGCTGACATCAGTCGGCACGCTGGCGGCAGCCAACGCCCGATTGCAACCGCCTTTACAGCACGTAGCGTGCGAGGTCCTCGCTTTGCGCGAGCCCTTTCAATCGCATGTCGACATAGGCGGCGTCGATCGCGATCGCCTCTCCCGAATGCCGGGCCGCGTCATATGAAATTTCCTCGAGCAGTTTCTCCATTACGGTATACAAACGGCGCGCGCCGATGTTCTCGGTTTTTTCGTTTACCTGCCAGGCGATTTCGGCCAGACGCTTGATGGCCGTCGGGTGAAATTCGATTTTCACCCCTTCAGTCGCCAGCAGCGCCTCATATTGGCGCGTCAAGCACGCGTCGGTGTTCGTCAGTATCTGCTCGAAGTCGTCGATCGAGAGACTCGCGAGCTCGACGCGAATCGGGAAACGTCCCTGCAATTCGGGGATTAAATCCGACGGCTTGGCGAGATGAAATGCGCCGCTCGCGATAAACAGGATGTGGTCGGTCTTGATCATGCCGTACTTGGTCGTCACGGTGGTGCCCTCGACGAGCGGCAACAGATCCCGTTGCACGCCCTGGCGCGAAACGTCGATGCCCGACGCCTCGCCGCGCGTCGTGATCTTGTCGATTTCGTCGAGAAACACGATGCCGTTCTGCTCTACGTTGGCGACGGCCAGCAGTTTGAGCTCATCGTCGTTCACGAGCTTGGCGGCTTCTTCTTCGGTGAGAAGTTTCATCGCCTCGCGAATTTTTACCTTGCGGGTTTTGCGCCGCGTCGCGCCGATGTTCTGGAACATGCCCTGGATTTGTGAAGTGAGATCTTCCATGCCGGGCGGCGCGAAGATTTCCATGTGCGGCTGCTGCGCCGCCACTTCGATCTCGACTTCCTTGTCATCGAGCTCGCCTTCACGCAACCGCTTGCGAAATTTCTGGCGTGTTGCGTTATCCGCTTCGCTGAGGGCGGTGACGCCGTCGCGTGCCGGTGGCAGCAATACGTCGAGGAGGCGTTCTTCAGCCTGGTCCGCGGCCTGATGGCGCACCTTACGCGTCGCTTGATCGCGCGTCTGCTTCACGGCGGTTTCCACGAGATCGCGAATGATCGTATCGACGTCACGGCCGACATACCCGACTTCCGTGAACTTGGTGGCCTCGACTTTTATGAACGGCGCGTCTGCCAGCCGCGCGAGGCGGCGCGCAATCTCGGTTTTGCCGACGCCGGTCGGCCCTATCATCAGAATGTTTTTCGGCGTGATCTCGTGGCGCAGCGGCTCGGCAACCTGTTGCCGCCGCCACCGGTTGCGCAGCGCGATCGCGACCGCGCGCTTGGCCGCATCCTGCCCGATGATGTGTTTATCCAGTTCGTGGACGATTTCCTGCGGGGTCATTTGGCTCATAAAATCAATCAGGGGGATGTAGCGGTGGCGGAAAACATCGGCACAGGCGCGCCATCAATTTGACGGCCCGAGCTTCACGCGTTACTGCTCATGCAGCGGTTTCACTCGAGTATTTCGATTGCATGCTGCTGGTTGGTGTAGATGCACAAGTCGCCGGCGATCGTCAGCGCTTTTTTCACGATTTCTTCGGGCGGCATTGCCGTGTGGTCGAGCAGGGCGCGCGCGGCGGCCTGTGCATACGGCCCGCCGCTGCCGATGGCGACGAGTCCCTGTTCCGGTTCAAGTACGTCGCCATTGCCCGAGATGATCAATGAACTCTGCGCATCGCACACGACGAGCATGGCCTCGAGCCGCCGCAACATGCGGTCAGTGCGCCAATCCTTGGCGAGTTCAACGGCCGAACGCAACAAATTGCCCTGGTGTTTGTCGAGCTTGGCCTCAAACCGTTCGAATAGCGTAAAGGCATCCGCCGTGCCGCCCGCGAAACCGGCGAGTATCTTGTCTCCATACAAGCGCCGCACTTTTCGCGCGCTCGCCTTGATGACGATGTTGCCCAATGTGACCTGGCCATCGCCGCCCAATGCAACGCGCGCGCCGCGCCGCGCCGACACGATCGTGGTACCGTGAAATTGCTCCATGAGAAGGCCCGAAGGTTAAAGCGGTGAATGAAGGCTTGCCGGAAGGCGCGCCGTTAAGCCGATATGGAGGCGCGCCGGTCGTATTCAATCACACGACGTGGTCAGGAGCGAGAGCGCACGGGCTGCCTGAAGTTCCCGTCTCGATCTGGATAGTGACATGGCCGATGCGGAAGCGATGCTCGATATCATCCACCACGCGCTTAAAAAAATCGTCGCCCGGATGACCGGCCGGCATCACCAGATGCACGGTCAACGCGGTTTCCGTCGTGCTCATCGCCCAGATGTGCAGATCGTGCACCTCCGTCACGCCTTCGCGGTCGCACAGGTAGCGTCTGACCTCGAGCGGATCGACGTTCTCGGGTGCGGCTTGCAGTGCCAGCTTCAGCGAATCGCGCAAAAGTCCCCACGTGCCGACGAATATTGTCACGACGATCAAGAGACTTACCGCCGGATCAAGCCAGAGCCAGCCGGTTAGCATAATGCCCGCGCCGGCGATTGCCACGCCGAGCGACACGCCGGCGTCGGCCGCCATGTGCAGATAGGCGCCGCGCACATTAAGATCGCTTTTACGGTCAGCCATAAAGAGCCATGCCGTGCCGCCGTTGATCAAGATGCCGGCCAGCGCCACCCAAATCATCAGCGTCTCGTTTAAATCGCCGGCAGTTTTAAACCGCAGCACCGCTTCCCATGCAATGCCACCGGTCACCACCAGCAACAGCATCGCGTTCGCGAGCGCGGCGAGAATGGTTGAACCGCGCAAGCCGTACGTGAAACGCGCTGATGGCGGCCGCATCGCGAGCGCCGATGCGCCCCACGCAAGCACCAACCCGACGACATCGCTCAGGTTATGTACCGCATCGGCCACGAGCGCGAGCGAATTGGCCATCAAGCCGCAAATCGTTTCGGCGATGACGAACGCAAAATTGAGCGCGATGCCGAGCGCAAACGCACGGCTCAGCCGCGCAGTGCGCGCGCCGCTATGGTGGACATGCTGATGATCGTGCGCGTGCGAATGAGGGTGCATGATCGCGATTAAGCCGCTTATGAGGTTGCTGTTGTGTTGCGATGCGCCGCGCGTGGGCGCTAACTGTGGCCAACGGGTGCCGCCGACCGCGGGCTGCCGGCAAACACGATGACCGCCAGCCCGGACATCACCCACACGATGGCCGGCCCGGACGGCCAGTCAGTCATCGCGGATGTTACCAGTCCCAGCCCATAACCGGTCACCCCGAGTGCATAGGCGGCGGCGAAACGGTAGCGCGTGAAGCGGCGGGTCGCGAGCGCCGGCACGATCAGCGTCGTGAACACGAGATAAAGGCCGACCAATTGCACCGACGCGGTTACCGCGCACGCAAACAGCAGATAAAAACCGACCCGGCCGATGCGTTCGCCGAACGAGAACCACAGCAGCAAAAGTAACGCATAGGCCGCGGCGACCCACGGTAGTCGCGCCGGGTCGACCCACAGAATCTGGCCGATGAGCAATTCCTTCAGATGCTCGGCGCCATGAGGGTTGCTTGCCAGAATAATCAGCGCGCCGCTTGCCGCGAGGATGAACGTCACGCCGATCAAAGCTTCCTGCACTTCAGGCCAGTGCTTTTCCGTCCACGTCAGCAGCAACGCGCCCGCCAGCGCGGCCGTCAATGCTGAAATTTGCACCGCCCAGCCGTGCGCTTCGAAACCGAGCCAGTCGGCGCAGATCACGCCGAGCCCTGCAATCTGCGCAATCGCGAGATCGATGAAGACGATGCCGCGCGCGAGCACCTGCACGCCGAGCGGCACATGCGTCGCGGTGACCAGCACGCCGGCGATCAGCGCCGGCAGCAGAATCGTGAAATCAAATCCGGTCGGGTTCACTTCTTGACTGCCAGCAGCCGCGCGATGCTGTCATCGAAGAGCCCGAATAGATCATTGGCTTTTTCATTGCCGCCAACGGTGAAGGGCAGAATCACGACGGGTATTTTCGCATGCTCGGCGAGCCAGTCGCCGCCGCGCGGATCGTTGTAAGCCGCCAGCACGATTGCCCTTGCCGGGTCGCGCTGCAACTGGGCCAGCAGGGCCGACAAATGGCTCGCGGTCGGCGGCAAGCCGGGCTTGGGTTCGAGCGAGCCCACTTCGCGCATGCCAAGCCACGCGATTAAATACGACATGTTCTTGTGATACACGACGATCGGCAGGCCTTTGAGCGGTGCGGCTTCTTTTTCCCACCGTGCGATCGCTTCAGTCCAGCGTGCGAGAAACGCTTTGCCGCGCGCGCGATAAAATTCGGCTGCCGCCGGATCGAGTTGCGCCATGCGCTCGGTCAACGCGCCGGCAGCTTTGGCGATATTGCGCGGGTCAAGATGCAGATGGGGATTGCCGCCCGGATGCACGTCACCCTGCGCGCGATCGATAGAGGCCGGCACTTCGAGCATCGTGACGGTGCGCGCCACTTCGAAATAACCGGCCTGCCCCAGCTGTATTTTGGCATTGCCCGCTTGCGTGAGCACCAATGGCAGCCAGCCAATCTCGAGTTGGGCGCCGGTGCAAACCACCAGATCGGCGCTGCGCGCGCGCGCGATCAAACTCGGCCGCGCTTCAACGCGGTGCGGGTCCTGCAGCGCATTCGTCGCGTTGTAGACCGTCGCTTTATCGCCGCCGATTTCCTTGCTCAGCGCACCCCACTCGGGCGTGCAGGCAAAAATATTGAGCGCGGCAACTGCTGGCGTTGTTACCAGCAATGCCAGACTGGCGAGGCAGATTTTAAGATTGGTTGTCATGATTACTCGCTCCGGCGCTCAGAATTTGTGGGCGCCATGCGCGCCCAGGCTGTAAATGTATTGCACCAACGCCTGGTTGTCAGTGAGCCCGAGGCGCGATTTGTCGGAAGAGAACTGAAGCCGAATACGGCTGAACTCGGTGGGACTCCAGTCAAACATCACGCTGTTGCGCGTCGGGCTGTAGTTGGCGAGGATCGGAAAATCGCTCGCTTGCGGGCCGAGTCCGCCAATCACAATACCGTTGCTAACTGAGCCGTAGTTCAGGCGATCGTAGCGGTAACCGACGCGCCACGCGGGCAGGAACTGCCATGCAGCCTGCGCGTACCAGCCCGACTGAGTCGCATTGAACGGCCCTGTGACCGGGCCGAACAGCGCGCTGCCGCCGGCGTCGTTGTAATTGAGCGAGCCGTCCTGAATGAAGCGGAAGTATTCGCCCTGCAACTTGAGGTTGCGATAGCTTGAGTTGCCGTTCGGTGACCACTTGAGCACGGCATCGGCGACCCACAATCGGGCGCTGCCGGTAAATGCGTTAGTTACGGCACCGCCGAGCGAATCGACATCCTGATAGCTGCGCGCGCGCGGCGAGGTTCGCAGAAACGACACGCCCGACCGCCAGGCATAACTGTTACCGATGTCGCCGCCGACATGGGCGAGCAATGCACTGCTGCCAACGCCGTTCTTATTGCGATCGCTGCCCGGGAAGTTGTCTCCGCTGCCGAGTTCGGCCGCGAGTTCGATGAAGAGGTCCGTCGGGGCGACCCACTTTAACTGCAATCCGTTCTGCCTGAACTGATTGCCGAGAAATGCTTTATACGCGAGCGGCGCGTCCTGAAAGTCCCACGCGTGCTGATGAATTTCGTTCAGATAACCCAAGCCTGAAAAAAATCGCCCGCCCTTTAGCGTCAGGCCTTGCGGCAACGCGAGCGTTTGAAAGTACGCCTCTTCGATCGAGACACCGCCCTCGGGCGCCAGCGACGCAATGGCGACGCCGCGGAAGTACGGATCGATATTCGCGGTGACATTAAGCTCAGTCTCGCCGAGACCGAAGCTGCGCTTCGGTGGACCGACTTCGCCGCCCGACGGAAAAAAGCCGTTTAAGCGGTAGGTGTTCGGGTCTTGCGATTCGCGCGCAAAGGTCCCTTGCAGGATCAACGACACCGCGGGGTTGAACGCATTTTCGCCGCTGCGCGCGGAGGCCGCCGCCGCCGTCGCGGTCTCGGCGCTGGCCGCGCTTTGCTCGGCTTTGCTCGCGGCGACGGCGGCTGTGCCCGCCTTCACTTCCGTATCGGCAAGCCGCTTTTCCAAATCCTGAATGCGCTGCTCGTATTGCTGCTTCATCTGCCGGATCTCGTCGCGTATTTTCGCGAGTTCCGACTCCTGCGCCGACACCGGCGCGCTAAATGCGATTGCGATGCAGAGGGCGATTAAAAACCTGGCCACGTGAATTCTCCTCAAAACACTAAACCGAAACCGCGACCGGTTTAACCGGAAGCGACCCACAGCTAGAATGTCAGACGAGGACGGGCGGGCCGCGTGAAGCGGGAACGACGAGGTCGGCGGCGACAGCCGGCGGAAAATCATTGCCGCTATGCTCGACCGAATTGCTCGCGAGGCGCAGAGGTGTCTTGGCGCAATTGACCGCGCCGAGGACTTGCGCAAATGAAACGTGAAAGTCGCAGAGACCGGTATGCGCGGACTTTTGCTGGTCGTCCTGCTGCTGGCTTTGCGCCGGCAGACGGTCCTGCAGATGGCGCACTTGATGCGTGAGCGCGCCATGCTGCGCGGCCAGCAGCAACGCTGCAAGCAAGAGCTGCATCAAGCCGCGTTTCAGCATCATGTAAAAACACGCCTCACTTCCGGGGGACCGCAACCAAACTAACATAAACGCATGGACCCGGTGCAACAATCCGCCGCCGGTTGCGGGCGCCGACCATGATTTATACTCGTTCGCCTCAGATAATCGAGCTGCGGATGATGAAGTCAATGCTGATATTTTTTATCAAAGTTTATCAATGGTGCCTGAGTCCATTCTTCGGCGGCCAGTGCCGGTTTTATCCGAGTTGTTCAATGTACGCGACCGAGGCGATCAACACTCATGGCGCGCTGCGCGGCGGCTGGCTTGCGACAAGACGGCTGTTGCGCTGTCATCCGGGGCACCCGGGCGGCGTCGATCCGGTACCGCCGCTTAAAGAACAGGTTGAGTAAAAAATCTCGCGCTTACCCGGGCACGCGGCAGATCAACCCTTTTAAATAATCGCCTTCGGGAAAATTGAGCGCGACCGGATGATCCGCCCCGGGACTCAACTGCTCGACGATCTGCGCGTCGACACCGGCATCCAGCGCAGCGCCCGCCACAATTTTCTGGAAAAGGTCGCGCGACACGCCGCCCGAGCACGAGAACGTAACGAGCAGCCCGCCCGCGCGCAGCAATTTAAACGCCAGCAGATTGATATCCTTGTACGCGCGCGATGCTTTTTCGGCGTGCGCAGCGGTCGGCGCGAATTTCGGCGGGTCGAGCACGATCAAATCAAAGCTGCGCGCCTGGTCGCGCAATTTGCGCAGTAACTGAAACACATCGCCTTCAATGCATTCCACGGCCGGCAATCCGTTCAACGCGACATTGCGCTTGAGCAGTTCGAGCGCCGGTCCCGAGCTGTCGATGGCAGTGACTTTCGCCGCACCGCCTTCGAGTGCATTGACCGTAAAACCGCCGGTGTATGCAAAGCAATCGAGTACTTCGCGTTTCGCCGCGAGTTCGCGCACGCGCAATCGATTGGCCCGCTGGTCGAGATAGAAACCGGTTTTATGACCATGCGGAACGTCAACTTCGAACATAGCGCCCGCTTCGTTGACGATCATCGGTGACGGCGGCGCAATTCCGCGCAATAAGCCGACACTCGGCTGCAGGCCTTCGAGCACAAGCACGTCGGCATCCGAGCGCTCGTAAAGGGTGACTGGCTTGACGACTGCCATTACCGCGTCGGCAATCGCTTCACGCCAGCGCATCGCACCCGCACTCGACAATTGCATTACGACCGTTTCACCATAACGATCGATCACGACGCCGGGCAAACCATCCGACTCGGCGTGTAACAAACGCACTGCGTCGTTCGCCGGCAACAAGTGCGCGCGCAGCGCGACCGCGCGGCCAATGCGCGCGAGAAAAAACGCGGCGTCGATTTCGACCTTGCGCCAGTCCCACACGCGGCCGACGATTTGCGACCGGGGATTGCACGCTGCCATGGCGAGAAACTCCCCCTCGCTGCTGCAGATCTCGATGGTTTCGCCCGCCTCCGGTTCACCGGTCAGCTTGGCGACGGCGCCCGAAAACACCCACGGATGCCGGCGCTTGAGCGACTTTTCGCGGCCGGGTTTGAGGATCAGCTTATGCATTCGATTGGGTGCGGCGTCGGCGCGACGCATCAGGTATTGAGATTTGCATTACCACGTCATTCCTTGCCCTCGCTTGCTGCTCACGTTTTAATGCTGATTTTTTTCCTGGCGCGCGGATGCGCCGCGTCGTAAACCTTGGCAAGATACTGAAAATCAAGATGCGTGTACACCTGCGTTGTCGAGATGCTCGCGTGCCCGAGCATTTCCTGCACCGCGCGCAGATCGCCACTTGACTGCAGGACATGCGACGCGAACGAATGCCGCAGCATATGCGGATGAACATCAGCCGCCAGTCCGAGCTTGAGCGCCCACGCTTTCATGCGGTATTGCACGGCGCGCGCGGTGAGCCGCGTGCCATTGCGGCTGACGAACAGCGCAGTTGATTCCTGGCCGGCGAGCAACGCGCGTTTTATAAGCCAGTTCTGCAATGCTGCAAGCGCCTGGCTGCCGACCGGCACTACGCGCGTCTTGGCCCCTTTGCCCGTCACGCGCACCGTTGCATCGCCAACATTAATATCGTCCGGCGCGAGGCTCGTGAGCTCCGTCAACCGCAGGCCGGACGAATAAAAAAGCTCATAAATCGCCTTGTCGCGCGTCGCGAGTTCGTCATCTTCCGGAATGGCCATCATGCGCGCGGCTTCGTCCGGCGACAACGCCTGCGGCAGCGACTTCCTGGCTTTAGGCGCGCGCAGGCCGACGCACGGATTATTGGTGTAGCCATGATCGCGCGCGAGGTAGCGAAAAAATCCGCGCCACCCGGATAACATGCGCGCGAGACTGCGGCCGTCAAGGCCTCGCGCGTGGAGCTGCGAAATGTAACGGCGCATGTGATGAACCTGCAGTTGCGCGAGCGGCGTGTCGGCGGCCAGTGCGAGCAGCGCCGCAATATCACGCTCGTAGCTGATAAGTGTGTTCTTGCTCAGGCGCCGTTCGTTCGCGAGGTGTCCCAAAAAATTCACCAGCAGCTTGGCCGCGCCCGCAGTACTCACCACATCGGTTGTTTCTTTTTCTACCTTACGCCTCACGGCCGTCCCGTCACGCGAGGCAGCCCGCCAGTGCAGCCGCCGCCACTTCGCCTAAACGCTTTAAGTACAAGGTGCCCATCTCGGGATAAAAGCGCTGAGGATCTTCGCTCGCCAGCGCGAGCAACCCTAATGCGCGCCCGTTTTTCAACGCGACATACGCAAAAGAGCGCAAATGCGTGGCCGCTTCGCCGAACCACTCGGCGGTGTCGACCATTGCATGGGCGCTGCAATACGGGTTGGCCAGGCTCTCGGCAAAGTCGCGCGCGGCAGCGCTGACGGCGCCGAATTCAGGCAACTGCGGGTGCGTACCGCCCTCGGGCCACAAGCGCAACACGATATGCGGCACGGCAAAATCTTCGCGTAGATTGAAATGCAGCGCGGCGATGATAGCTTCGACGTCGCGCGCCGTGACCAGCGCGAGTGTTAAGCGATGCACCTTCTCGCCGATCGCGTCATTCTCCTCACCAAACACGATCAATTCACGCAGCTTGTCCTCGAGCTGTTTGCTTTTATCGCGCAGCGTAAGGATCTGGCGCTCGCTGATCGGTATCGCGCGACCGCCATGCGGATGCGGAATCATGATCGTCGCCAGGAATTCGGCCTGGTCTTCGAAAAATTCGGGATGCTGTTTCAGGAAATTAACGACCGCGTCGGGTGTCATGTGTGCTGCCTCTTATAATGCTGCTTTTTTGAATCCGTCTCAGGAGAACGGTTCTTATAGTTCTATTTCGCCTGCAAAAACGGTGACGGCCGGCCCGGTCATCCACACGGGTTTACCTTCGCCCAGCCATGATATACCGAGCTCGCCGCCACGCGTAGCGACCGCCACGCTCGACGCCAGCATTCCGCGTTGAATGCCCGCGACAACGGCGGCGCACGCGCCTGAGCCGCAGGCTAGCGTCTCGCCGGCGCCCCGTTCATAGACGCGCAATTTCAGGTGGCTGCGATCGATGATCTGCATAAAGCCCGCGTTCACGCGCTGCGGAAAACGCGCGTGTCTCTCGATCACAGGCCCCTGAGTCGCGACGGGCGCCGCATCGACATCCGCAACGAGCTGTATGGCGTGCGGGTTGCCCATCGACAACGCGCTGATTTCAATCGCCTCCGTACCGACGTCAAGCGGGTACGTGAGTGCGCGGCGCGCGGCCTTGAACGGAATGCGCGCCGGCTCGAATTCAGGCACGCCCATGTTGACCGTAATGCGGCCATCGGCTTCGAGCCGCGGCACGATCACTCCCGACAGGGTGCCCACGCGAATTTCGGTTTTCTCCGTGAATCCCTGTTCGCGCACAAAGCGCACGAAACAGCGCGCGCCGTTGCCGCACTGCTCGACCTCGCCGCCGTCGGCGTTAAAAATGCGGTAATAAAAATCGGTATCTGGCGTGCGCGGCGGCTCGACCTGCAGAATCTGGTCGCAGCCGACGCCGACATGACGGTCGGCAATCCGGCGCACCTGATCGCGCGTCAGCTTGATCGGTGCATGCGTCGCGTCGAGCACGACAAAGTCATTGCCGAGCCCGTGCATTTTGGTGAACTTCAAGCGCATGTCACGTACATGTCAAGTGCATTCTTGGCGGTAATCGCGATAAATGCAGCGATCCATCACGACAGTGATGCCCGCATCGCGCGCGCGCTGCGCCGCCGCTTCGTTCACGATGCCTTCCTGTATCCATAGCGCCGGCAGTTTAAGCGCGATGCATTCATCGACGATCGCGTCGATGAATTTGCTTGCGCGAAAAACATTGACGAGGTCGATGGACTGATCCACGTCGCCAAGCCGCGCATACGCCGTAGCGCCGAGCACTTGTTGGACCGCCGGTGTTACGGGAATAATGTTATAGCCGAGTTGCTGCATGGCCGCGGCGACTTCGTAGCTCGGGCGCGCTGGGTTGGGCGACAAGCCCACTACCGCGATGTTCTTAGCACCGCGGATCAATGCGCAGCGCTCTTCACAGTCCGGATTTTCAAACATGCCTGGTCATCACGTAATCATCCATTACAAATCCGCCACCAATGTCCTTGACCACCGACTCGACGATTGCAAACCCATGCTTCCTGTACGCGGCGATCGCATGGCGGTTGCGCTTGTTTACCGCGAGCGTCAGCACGTCCCGCCCGTACGCGCGCGCAATCGTGACCGCGCGGTCGATGAGCATGCCGCCGTAACCTTGCCGCTGATCGCACGGATATACGTACACCTTGTCGAGTTTCAGTTCGTCTGTAATGCGCGTCAAAAAATACGACGCGAAGCCCGCCATCCGTCCTTCTACACGCAGTGCGTCCCACCACACGCCGCCTTGCGCCAATTCCGAGCGCAACACCGCGGGCGCATAACGCTGCGCCAGCATATATTCTATCTGCGCATCACTGATGATGGCAGGATA
>JANXRI010000399.1 GCA_025353085.1 Betaproteobacteria bacterium | reverse complement strand
GCCGCGCCGAAACTGCTGTTCATGACGCGCGAATATCTAATGCGCCAGAACGCAACCGGCGTCAGCGCAGCTCAGTTCCCGGAGCAGCTCGATTTCGGCGGCGTACAACTCAAGCTGCGGTATCGCTTCGAGCCCGCGCATCCGCTCGATGGCGTGACGGTCACCGTGCCGCTCGCACTGCTTAACCAGCTCGACGCCGCCGCGTTCGAATGGCTGGTGCCGGGACTGATACGCGAGAAAGTCGGCGCGTTTTTCAAGGCATTGCCCAAGGCGATTCGCAAGCAGTTATTGCCGCTGCAGGATCAGGTGACGCGATTTCTCGAAGAGCAGGACGCCGGAGGCGGGATTGAGGATTCAGGATTGAGGAATGAGGGGGACGGAACTTCTGTCTCCCTCCCCCGCGTGCGGGGAAAGGCCGGGATGGGGGCAGACGGTTGTACTCACTTCTCACTGACCAGCGCACTCGCGCACTACATTAAAATGCGCAGCGGCGAAATCGTTTCTCCCGATATCTGGGACGACGCCGACATCCCGGCTCATTTGCGCATGAGCTATCGCGTGATCGACGATGCGGGGCGCGAACTCGCGACGGGGCGCGATCTTGCCGCACTCAAATCTCAACTCGGCCAGGCCGCTCAGCTCACGTTCGCCAAAGCCGATCCCGGCATCGAGCGAACCGGTTTGACCGCGTGGGACTGCGGCGACGTGCCGGCACAAATCGCTTTCGAGCGTGCCGGGCGCAGGCTCACCGGTTTTCCCGCTCTGGCCGACGATGGCGCGAGCGTCGCAATTCGGCTGTTCGATACCCGCGACGCGGCGGACTCGGCGATGCGGCTCGGGGTCATCCGCTTGCTGCGCCTTGAACTCAAAGAGCAGATGAAGCAACTCGACAAATCACTGCCGGGCATGAACCAGGCAGTCATGCAGTTGCGCGGGATAGCCAGTGCGGATGAACTCAAAGCGGACTTGATCGCGGCGATTTGCGACCGCGCTTTTATCGGCGATGACGAACTGCCGCGCGTCCAGAGTGAGTACGAGGCGCAGAAGCAGCGTGCGCGCACGCGGCTGCCCGCGGTGCGCGATGCGGCGTGTCGCATGCTGGTCGCCATCGCCGACGAACATCATCGCGCGAGTTTGCGGCTCGGGAATGTACCGGCAGCATTCAACCGCGTGGCCGCGGACATCCGCGCGCAACTGCAGCGAGTCGTTTACAACGGATTTGTCAGCGCTACGCCGTGGGAACAGCTTCAGCACTTGCCCCGCTATCTGAAGGCGATGACGATCCGGCTTGATAAGTTTCCGGCCAACCCGGCGCGTGACGAGAAGCACGCTGTGAGCGTCGCGGAATTGTGGAAGTCATATCAGGATCGCAGCGACAAATTACGCAAAGCCGGAGCGGTCGAGACCGCGCTTGAAGATTTTCGCTGGCAGATCGAAGAACTGCGCGTCTCGCTCTTCGCCCAGGAATTGCGCACGCCGATGCCGGTGTCGATTAAACGGCTGAAGAAGATCTGGGAATCGGTCGTGCGGTAAAGCCAGTCATTACACTTGAGCTTATCTCGACGCGACAGCCGTGCACTCGCTTAACAGGCGAAACGGAATGTCGCCGCCATCGGCGTAGCCGTTCTCATCCATCAGCTCGGGAATCATCACTTTGAGTTTATTGATGAGTTCATTCAGGGAGCTTGCTTCTGTCGCCAGACCCGGCACATCGTCGCTGGTGGCTACCCAAACGTTTACTTCGTCGTCCCAGATTGCACGGACGATTAAGACCGGATCATTTCGCATGGCTATTTCTCAGGCGGAGGCGTGCTGTACGGCACGCACTTCGTCGTACATAGCGTCCGGGGCGACCTCGGCTCCGTTCGGCCAGGTGACTACGCCGTCGTTGATACGCGCCAGCGCAAAGAACTTTTCGCCGGCAAGCAGCGCAAGGATGCCTTCAAGTCGCTCCTTCGACATGTCCACGACACCGGATAGTCCATCGGCAAAGCCCACTTCTAGCCGGTGGCCGGCCAGCACTTTGAGTTGCGTCACTTTCCATGGAATCATTTGCGTTACTTCAAGGTCTTTAGCTTCCGCTGGCCTTGATTACATTCGGCCAGGATATCCTTGGCAATGAGGATCGCTTCCTCAGCCTGATGGATTCCAATAGTTTCCTTCAACTCATACGTAGCAAGCTCGCGAATCGCCTTGAACATTCTTAGCTGCGTGCCTACATCCTTGCTAATCGTTTTCAGGCCATAGTCCAGTTGCGTGTCGGGGCGTTCCAGCCTCTGCAACAGAGCTTCATGTGTGCCCTTCTGAGGTTGAGCTTTACTGCGAAAAGGGAGATGCTCTTCAAATGCAGACGCTGCGTGATAGGCGCTGTAGTAAGCGCGCTCTATGACATTCCGATAGTCGAGTTCGTTGCCGGCCGATGCCAGTAGCGCGATAGCCTGGGTTAGCAGGCCGTCCGGCTCGACCACATCAAGCCGCGGTGCGAAGGGCTACAGGTTCCGCCTTGACAAACGAGGCCGTCATGCCTTGCGGAAACGCTCCCTTGGAGAGCCTTTCAACAACCAGTCTAGCTAACTCACGGTTCATAGCGTGGATTTCGCCGACGCTAGCATCCAGCGGTATCGTAAAGTAGAGATACGGAGGGTCTTCCGGAGGACGCACCACTTTCAGAATCGAAACCAAACCGCCAGAGAACATAATTTTGTGTGCGCGCTGAATCTCGCCCATAAGGTCAAGCACTGAAGCAATGTCTTGGTCACTCAGTCCATGAGCCCCCATGATGGCCGCGGCGTTTTCTACGGTCGAGAAATCGACCTGCGACAAGTCAGGATAAGTCTTCTTTGCGTCAGACCAGCGATTCCATACCTCAAGGACTTCGCCCATGCCGATAGCTTGCTGCCAGACTTTTGGGAAAAAACCCCTCTTTGGATCGAGCAGCCAACTGCCAATCTCTTGAGCCTTGCCGTGCACGCCCGCATTTGCTAGAGCCACCCAATATTCGTGCGTTGTTTCCGGCACACTAGGCAGGTGCAGTGCTTTGTTAAAGTTTTCAGACATATCGTCTACATTGCCGCAAATCGCGGCAAGGGAACCGAGGAGAACAAAGGATTGCCTCGCGTCAACTTTCTGCAATTTTTCTATCTTTCGAACCAATGTCTGAATTTCGGGAGCGTTCCAGTCCCTGAATCGATCGCTTTCGCGGATCAAGGCATTGATGGCGTCAGCGGTTTCAGTAGCAATGGTCTGCGGGAGGTTAATCATGATTTGATGAGGATGCCTGAATTCACAGGTTTGGACCATACTATATATATCGAATCCGTTGTGCAGCAAGCAAGCTTCTAACGAAAACCGGTCAAATCGAGTGGCGTAAAGGACACAACTCGATGCTGGGATTTTTGATGGCATTCTGCCGAAATTGTCCCGAAAAATGGCGCGCCACGCGCGCTTAAAACCGAAGTCAGGGAGACTCGATGGCGAAGGGAAAGAAGCGTTCCCCGGCGTGCCGCCTGTCCGGGCGCTGAATTAACCTTATGGCAGAAAAAGAAGCAGCTGCTCGCATCAAGATCAACAAGCTCCTCGAAGCCGCGGGCTGGCGCTTCTTTAAGGACGGCAACGCGCCGGCCAACATTCAGCTTGAACCCAACGTCACGTCTCAAGACGCAGGACATTGACGCCTTTGGCGAAGACTTTGAGAAAGTCCAGAAGGGCTTCATCGACTTCCTCCTGCTCAACGAAAAAGGTTTCCCCTTTATCTCCCTTGAAGCCAAGGCCGAAGGCAAAAGCCCGCTGGTGGGCAAAGAGCAGGCGCGCAAATACGCCAAGTCACAGAACTGCCGCTTCGTCAGCCCTGCGAAGTCGTTGCCGCCGCCGCTGATAAATACCGCCGACAAACCACCGCCGTGAAAATTCAGGGCTGTGGTGACAGCGATTTTGTATTTGCCTTGCACATAGTCGAATGCTTCCGCCCCGTTGTTGCCGATGGCGAGGATGAAATGCTCCTTTGGCGCAACCAGCGGGCCGAGTTGATTCAACAGCGAGCCGCCGGGAAACGGATACCAGAACCACGAATCGCCGATCGCGAGGATAGAAGCCGCATGGTGATCGGCGTTCATCGAAGGCCAATCCCGGTAGACGTTTTCGAAATTTATGCGGTTTCCTCAGGATGCGACGACTCGTATTGTCCACAGATCATCGGACAGGTTCGAGTCCGTGACATACGCGTAAGGCATTGTAAAGTACCCGTGCATGCCCCAGCTCTTTCCCCATGAGTTGCGCACGATGAAGCGCTGCTGCTGGTCGTCGTAGCCGACGGCCAGTACTGCATGGCCACCGATCTGCTTTTCGCTCGATGCGGGCATGGGTATGATTCCCGACTTCGTCACTGCTGCGCTTTCGAAGCTCTCGTAGACCGAGAAGCCGAACACGAACGGGTATCCGGACGCGAGGCAACCTTTCATCTGGTTCAAGGTCTGGATCACGCGCTGATACGACACCGCTTTGTATTTGCGTGCGTCGCTAAAGCACTTTGCGGGCGGCTTGATCGCGAACTTGACGATGTCGTACGGCCACTCGGTCTCCGGACAGTCGCCGAGTTTTGCGACGCTCTTGATGCCGTCGCGTATCTGCGCGCCGCTGTCGGACGCGATGGTGCCCTCCATGGCGCGTTCGTTGTAGTAAATGAACAGACGCGACGGGATAAAGTCGGGCTTGCGCTTTTGTTTCATACGCTCGAACTGAATCGCGCACGCAATTGCGTTGCCGGTGCAGCTTCCGAGCTGACCCTGATCGTAGATGACCTTGGGGCACGCGGGCCGCAAATCGACTTTCGGCGGAAGTTTCTTAAGGCGGACGACCGGGGCCGCATATAAATGATCGCGTTGGTCGGGCGTATCCGCCACCCAGCCGTAGTGTTTTATTTTGTGCTTGACGAGTGGCATGGTCGGATCTCCCTCGACGCGTATTGCGTTTGTTATTCAAACGCTGCGTGACTTTATACTATTGGCATACCAGACGCATTAGCAATGCGATCTTTTTCCCCGTCCGCCCGCTAACCCGACATCTGAAGCTCTAGCAAACGGGAAAGCAACCGGGCCAATGCATCACCGTTGCAGCGTCCACAGTGAGCAAGCAACCGGCGCTGGCGATGAAGTATGCTGTCGATAAATCCACTCGACTGCATGGCATGACATGAAACCAACACCTGCTCACAGCACGGACGCCGCGATCGACATTTCTGTTTACCGCACGAGCAGCCTGTACTTGGCGCTCGCCTTCGCCGCAATGCCGGCGTCGGCGCAATCCGCAGCGCCCATTTATCCGTCGAAACCCATCCGCTTGATTTCGCCGTTCGCGCCCGGCGGCGGCGCGTCTATCGTCGCGCGTTTGCTTAGCGAGCCGTTAACTGAAACCTGGAAGCAACCGGTGGTCGTCGACAATCGCGCGGGCGCGGCCGGGACGATAGGCACGGAGATGGCGGCGCGGTCGGCGCCCGATGGCTATACGCTCGTGATGGCGACCGCCAGCACCATCATCGTCAATCCGTTATTTTCCAAAGTACCGTTCGATCCGATCAGGGATTTCGCGCCGGTAGCGCGAACGACGACGGTGCCGCTGGTGCTCGTGGTGCCGGCGGCGATCCCGGCCAGGTCGGTGAAGGAACTCATCGCGCTCGCGTCTTCGCGTGCCGGCGGTCTCACGTATGCGTCGTCGGGCGAAGGCTCGATCAGTCATCTCGCCGGCGAATTGTTTATGAGCGCAACGGGCATTGGAATGGTTCACGTGCCTTATAAAGGCGGCGGCCAGGCGTTAATCGACATCATCGCGGCGCATGTGCAAACGGGCTTCGTGAACATACTCGAAGCGCTGCCTAATATGCGCAGCGGTCGCTTGCGCGGGCTCGCCGTGACGAGTCCGGCACGCTGGCCGTCGATACCGGAGGTTCCAACAGTCAGCGAAAGCGGCGTCACCGGCTACAGCGTCATACAGTGGAGTGGGGTGTTGGCACCCGCCGGCACGCCGCGCGACGTCGTCCTAAAACTGAACGGCGAAATCCTGCACATCCTCAACCGCGCGGAGTTGCGTGAGCGCCTGATCGAGAGTGGCGCGGAACCCGGCAGCGGCACGCCGGAGGAGTTCGGCGCATTTATCAAAGCGGAAATTGCGAAATGGTCGACGGTGGTGAAGGCTGCGAAGCTGGGGGCAAAACCGTAATTCGGAAACGAAGTAAAATTCGAAGTCCGTATTTTTCCCGTTACTCGTTGCCCCCACCCCAACCCTCCCCCGCACATTTCATGCGCAAGGGAGGGGGCACAAACCCTTAGGAGCAAAACGATTTGGGTAAGATAGACGAGTTCGAGTTTTTTTTCGCGAAAGAATGGTCGGATGGTTTTCCGATGGTCACGCCGACCGAGGAGCGTATCCAGTGGATGCTGACCGGCACCACGCGCAAGCCGGATGAACTGGTCGGGCGCGTGCCGCCGGCGCTCGAGCCGGCAACGGTGCGCACGGTCGCGATCCATGCATTGATGGCGGGATGCAAGCCCGAATATCTGCCGGTGGTTCTCGGCGGACTCACGCAAATACTGCGCGAAGATCTCAATATGGGCGGCGTGCAATGCACGATGCACGGCGTTGCGCCCATGATGATCGTCAACGGGCCGTACGCGCAGAAGATCGGCCTGCACGGCGGCAACGGCTGCCTGGGTCCCGGCTTTCGCGCCAACGTATCGATCGGCCGGGCGATCCGCCTGATGCTGCTCAACTTGGGCGGCGGGATTTCGGGGCTCGCGTCGGCGACGATATTCAGTTCGCCGATGCGCTACACCGCGTGCATCACCGAAAACATGGAGCGCACGCCGTGGGAAACGCTCGCGATGTCACGCGGCTATTTCGCCGGCGACAATGTCATCACGATTGCGATGGTCGAATGCCCGCGTTTGCATTTCGACGACGTGAGTACGGAGCCTGAGCGATTGCTCACGGGTATCGCCGACTCGATGACGTCGACCGGCTCATGGAACATGTGGTTCAAGTCGAACGAAGTCGTCGCGATGAGCCCGCAGCACGCAAAACTCTGCGCCGACGCGGGAATGACGCGCGCGCAAGTGCATGCGCGCTTATGCGAGCTCGCTACACGGCCGCAGGGCAATCTCAAGCGCGGCGGCAACTGGCGTGCCGAGCGGGCCGTGCACATGGGCGTCGATCCGGATGACGACAACGCAATGATCAAGGCCGTCAAGGATCCCGCGGGGCTGCATCTGATTGTCGCCGGCGGCTTCGGCCCGATTACCGCGGTATGTCATGGTTGGAACGAAACGAGCAAGGCGGTCCACGGCCGTTATTCGATCGAATAGCGGCTGTGAAGTCCGGAGAGGCGAGAGGCGAGAGGCGAGAGGGGCTGCGCACGGCAAGTACGCGTGGACTAGATTAGTTCGCGCCCTCATCCCCACCTTCTCCCCGAGGGAGAAGGAGTTTGCGCATGTTGTATTCTTCCCTCTCCCTCGGGGAGAGGGATTGAGGGTGAGGGCGCGCTGTCACGAATTTCGCAGTGTTCAATAGGAGAAGTGGATGTCCGAAGATCTATGGTTCGTAGACCCCACGGCGGGCGGCAACAAGACGAAGATTCCGCTCGCGCCGCGGCCGATCGATCTGGTCGGCAAGGTGGTGGGGCTGATCGACAACACGAAAGAGCAGGCCGACGTGATTTTGGAAACGATCGCGCACGAACTAAAAACTCGTTACGGCGTTAAGGAAGTGATTATCGAGAAAAAGGAGGCATTCTCGAAACCCGCGACCGCTGCGCAGCTCGATGCGATGGCGAAGCGGGTGCAGGTGGCCGCC